>DATHYU010000255.1:0-5768 GCA_035458965.1 Acidimicrobiia bacterium
GCCGGGCGTCGTGCTCGTGATCGAGCCCTCCGGCGTCGTCGTCGAGTGCTGTCCGCCCGTCATGCCGAAGTTCATGTTGTTGAACACGAGCACGGTGATGCCAACGTTGCGGCGGGCCGCGTTGACGAGGTGGGTCCCGCCGATGCCCGTGCCTCCGTCGCCCATGATCACGACGACCTCGAGGTCCGGTCGCGCCAGCTTGATGCCGGTGGCATAGGTGACGCTTCGCCCGTGGAGGCCGTGGAACGCCGACGTCCCGAAGTACTGGTCGGAGAGGCCGGCGCAGCCGATGTCGGAGACGATCACGACCTCCTCCGGCGGCCGACCGAGGCGGCGAAGCGCCTCGTCGAGGGCGTCGAGGATGGTCCCGTGGCCGCAGCCGGGGCAGAACGGGTACGGCGTCTCGTTGCGGTACGTCTCGAGCGGGGTCACGGTGATCGTCATCGGATCACCTCCACGATCTGCTCGGGCGCGATGAGATCGCCGTCGATGCGCTCGACACCGACGACCTCCCGACCCCCGGCGATCCGTTCGATCTCCCTCCGGTACAGCCCGTGGTTGAGCTCGGCCACGACGACGCGGTCTGCACCGGCCATGGCCCTGGCGAGAGCGGTCTCGGGGACCGGCCAGAGGCTCTGCACGACGACGCCCGACACGCTCATGCCCCGGGCCCGTGCGTCGGCCACCGCGGCCCGCACGACCCCGCCGACGATCCCGTACCCGAGGACGAGCGTGCTCGCGCCGCCCTCCAGGTCCTCGTCGACCATCTCGATCTCCTCCCGGTGGTCGTCGATCTTGGCGATGAGGTGCCGGTTCAGCCGCTCGATGGTGGCGGTGTCCTTCGTGATGATCGCCCGCTCGTCGTGGGTCGACCCGGTGAACCGGACGACGCCGCCCCGGCCGAACTCGTGCAGTGGGAACACCGCGTCGGGCGGCTCGTAGGCGTACGGCTCCCCGGAGCCGAGCGCGGAGCGGGCACGCGCCGCCACGCCGCCGAAGGCCGAGGTGTCGACCGTCGTCGTCGACATGACGAGCTCCTTGTCGGTGAGGACGAAGACAGGGCACCGGAAGCGCTCGGCGAGATCGAAGGCCTTCACCGTCAGCCGGTACGCCTCGACGAGGTTCGACGGGGCGAGGGCGATGATCGGGTACCCGCCGGCGGTGCCCCACCGGACGAACTGCACGTCGCCCTGGGACACGGTCGTCGCGGCTCCGGTCGACGGACCGAGCCGCTGGACGTCGACGACCACGAGAGGCACCTCGCCCATCACCGCCAGCCCCAGGTTCTCCGAATACAGGGAGATACCGGGACCGCTCGTGGCCGTCATCGCCCGGGCGCCGCCCAGCGTGGCACCGATGCACATGCCGATCGAGGCGATCTCGTCCTCCCCCTGGACGGCGACACCACCGGTGCGGGGGAGCTCCCGCATCATCTGCATGAGGATCCCCGAGGCCGGGGTGATCGGGTACCCGGCGAAGAACGTGCAGCCGGCGTCGAGGGCTCCCCGCACGATGGCGGTCGCCCCGTCGATGTACTCGCGCATGCCCGCCAGTGTCGGAGCCGGCGGAGGGTCGATGCCAGGGCCGTTCGGCCGCCCCGTCACGGCGATACGCTCAAGAGCGATGAGCGAGATCATCCGACCCGCCGTCGTCGAGGACGCAGAGCAGATCGCCGGGTGGACGCACGAGACGTTCGCCTGGGGCGACTACGTCGCCGACGCCCTGCCACGGTGGGTCGACGACGAGGCGTCGATGCCGGTGGTCGCCGAGGTCGACGGAGCCGTCGTCGCCCTGGCATCCGTGGCGATGATGTCCGCCGACGAGGCCTGGGGCCAGGGCATGCGTGTCCACCCCGACCACCGGCGCAGCGGCCTCGCGATCCGGGTCTCGGACCGACTGTGGGAGTGGGCCCGCGACCGGGGTGCCCGGGTCGTCCGGCTCACCGTCGAGGAGTGGAACATCCCGGCGAGGGGCCAGGCCGCCAAGATGGGCTTTCGCCCGGTCTGCGAGTGGGTCATGGCCGAACGGGGCGTCGGCGCCTCGTCGCCGTCACCGATCGGCAACGGCGGCAAGCGGGTGCCGGCACCGGAGTCGATCCGGCCCGCCCACTCCGCCGAGGCCGAGCCGGCTCTCATGTCGTGGTCGACCGGGCCGCTCGAACACGCCTCCCGCGGCCTGTTCCCCGCATCGGGCTGGCGGTGGCGGCGGCTGCGTCCGGGCGACCTCGTCGGGGCCGCCCGGGACCGCACGCTGTGGGAGGGCCGGCCCGGGTGGGCGATCGCCCACATCGACGCCGGGACCTTCGTCGTCCGCTGGTTCGAGACCTCCGAAGGCGATGCGCGGGCCATGATCCTCGCCCTCATCGATCGGGCGGCCGATCTCGGCGTCGACCGCCTCGAGGTCTTCGCACCCGCCGTGGACTGGCTCGAGCAGGCGCTGCGCTACTTCGGCGCCGAGCTCCGCCCCCTCACCGTCTACGCGAGGGTCTTGTAGGTCAGACCCGCGGCATCGTGTACGAGACGAGGGCGTCCATGTAGTTCGCCCGCTCGAACGCGGCGGGGTCGGGCGAGTACTGCTGGCTCAGCGATCCCTTCATCTGCTCGATCGACTCGTAGTCGTGCTCCTCGAGCCAGGCGCGCACCCCGTCGAGGACGGTGGCGAGCCGCACCGGGCCGTGTTTCAGCAGCGCCGAGGCCATCATCGTCGCGTCGGCTCCCGAGAGGATGAGCTTCAGCACGTCGTCGGCCGTGTGAACGCCCGTCGTGGCCGCCAGCGAGGCCTCGATCCGGCCCCGGAGGATGGCGATCCAACGCAGCGTCAGCCGGCCCGAGTCCGAGGTCGTCAGACGGACCCGCGGGAGCACCTCGAGGGTCTCGAGATCGATGTCGGGCTGATTGAACCGGTTGAACAGGACGAGGCCGTCGGCGCCCGCCTCGACGAGCAGCCGGCAGAAGTGGCCGATCGACGAGAAGTACGGACCGATCTTCACGGCGAGGGGGATCCGGATGGCGGTCCGGACCTGCTGGACGAGCCGCAGGTACCGCGCCTCGACCGCGGCCCCGGTCTCGTCGAGGTTCGCGGCGACGAAGTAGATGTTCAACTCCAGCGCGTCGGCGCCGGCGTCCTCGATCATCCGGGCGTACTCGGTCCACCCGCCGGGCGAGGCGCCGTTGAGACTGCCGATCACCGGGATCGACACCGCCTCCTTGGCGTTGCGCACCAGCTCGAGGTAGCGCTCGGGGCCCGTGTTGTAGTCCTGCATCTCGGGCAGGAACCCGCCGGCGTGCTCGGCGGAGGACTCGGCGCCGTACTCGAGGACCTGGTGGACCTCGTAGGCCTCGTGCTCGATCTGCTCCTCGAAGAGCGACGGCAGCACGACCGCGGAGGCGCCCGACGCCTCGAGGCGCTCGATCATCGCGACTTCGCGGCCGAGGGGGTTCGCGGAGACGACGAGCGGGTTGCGCAGCGTCATCCCGAGGTACCTGCTTTCGAGATTCACGGTCATACCGTCACGTCCTCCCCGGGGAGACCCCGCTCGAGCCCGGCCAGCTGCTCGTACAGCCGCCGTCTCTCCGTGATGTCCTCTTGCGCCGCCTCCATGAGCTCGCTGGCCCGGTCGGGGTTCGCCTTGGCGAGCATGGCGAACCGGGCCTCCTTCATGGCGAACTCCTTGAACGAGATCGACGGAGGCCGCCCGTCCAGCTTGAAGGGATGCTCCTCGGAGGCCGCGAGCCGCGGATCGAACCGGTAGAGCTCCCAGTAGCCCGACTGCACCGCCGTCTTCTGGTGGTCCATCTGGTTCTTCATGTCGATGCCGTGGGCGATGCACGGGCTGTAGGCGATGATGAGCGACGGTCCCGGCCAGGACTCGGCCTCCTCGAACGCCTTGACGACCTGGGTCATGTTCGCCCCCATCGCCACCTGGGCGACGTAGACGTTGCCGTAGGCCATGGCGATCTGGCCGAGGTCCTTCTTGCCGGTCGGCTTGCCGCCACTCGCGAACTTGGCGACGGCCGCCCGCGGCGTCGCCTTCGAGGCCTGGCCGCCCGTGTTCGAGTACACCTCGGTGTCGAGGACGAGGACGTTGACGTCCCGGCCCGAGGCGAGCACGTGGTCGAGCCCGCCGAAGCCGATGTCGTAGGCCCAGCCGTCGCCACCGACGATCCACACGCTCTTGCGAAGGAGCGCGTCGGTCAGCGCCAGCATCGAATCGGCCTCCGGGGTCCCCAGCGCCTCGAGGCGCTCGTTGACCGCCGAGACCCGGGCCCGCTGTTCGGCGATCCCGGCCTCCGACGTCTGGTCGGCGTTGAGGACGCCTTCGACGAGCCCCGGCCCGACGTCGGCGGCCATCGGTTCGAGCAGTGCCCGGGCCGCCTCACTCCGAGCGTCGGCGGCGAGCCGGATGCCGAGACCGAACTCGGCGTTGTCCTCGAACAGCGAGTTCGACCACGCCGGCCCCCGGCCCTCCGCGGTCACGGTGTACGGGGTGGTCGGCAGGTTTCCGCCGTAGATCGACGAGCAGCCGGTCGCGTTGGCGATCACCGTCCGGTCGCCGAAGAGCTGGCTCATCAGTTTCACGTAGGGCGTCTCACCGCATCCGGAGCACGCCCCCGAGTACTCGAACAGCGGGAGGAGCGACTGCGAGCCCTTCAGCGAGAAGGTGTTGACCGTCGTCCGGTCCACCTCGGGCAACGAGAGGAAGTAGTCGTAGCGCCGTCGCTCGACCTCGAGGTGCTCCTCCTTCGGCTCCATGTTGATCGCCTTGTGCTTGACCATCTCCTTCGACTTGGCGGGGCAGATCTGCACGCAGACGCCGCAGCCGGTGCAGTCGTCGGGAGCGACCTGCACCGTGAGGAGCATCCCCGCGAACTCCCGCCCCTTGGGCTCGCGCGTCAGATACGACGGCGGCGCCCCTTCCAGGTCCTTCGGATCCGTGTACTTGATGCGGATGGCCGCGTGCGGGCAGACGAGGGCGCAGCGGGCGCAGTCGATGCAGATGTCGGGATCCCAGATCGGGATCTCCATGGCGATCGACCGCTTCTCGTACTGCGCCGTGCCGGTCGGGAACGTCCCGTCGACGGGAAGAGCCGACACCGGGAGGAGATCGCCCTCCCCCGCGATGATCCGCGCCGTGACACGTTCCACGAAGTCGGGGACGTGCTCGGGCACCGGGGGGCGCTGCCGGAGGGTGCTCGTCGCCTCCGCCGGCACGGCCACCTCGTGGAGGGCCGCGAGGGAGGCGTCGACCGCGGCGAAGTTGCGCTGCAGGACGACCTCGCCGCGCTTGCCGTAGGACTTGCGAATGGAGTCCTTGATCGCCTGAACGGCCTCGTCGACGGGGATCACCCCGGCGAGGCCGAAGAAACACGTCTGGAGCACCGTGTTGATACGACCGCCGAGACCGGCCTCCTTGGCGACGTCGTACCCGTCGACGACGAAGAACTTCAACCCCTTGTCGATGATCTGGCGCTGCACCTCGATGGGGAGGCGGTCCCAGACCTCATCGGCGTCGTAGGGGCTGTTGAGGAGGAAGGTGCCGCCCCTCCGGGCCCGACCCAGGACGTCGACCTTCTCGAGCAGGCCGAACTGGTGGCACGCCACGAAACTCGCGCTGTCGATGAGGTACGAGGAGTGGATCGGCTCCGGCCCGAACCGCAGGTGCGAGACCGTCATGGCGCCCGACTTCTTCGAGTCGTACACGAAGTAGCCCTGGGCGTACCGATCGGTGTTGGTGCCGATGATCTTGACGGAGTTCTTGTTCGCTCCCA
>DATHYU010000256.1:0-27011 GCA_035458965.1 Acidimicrobiia bacterium
TGCGATGTTGTACACCGCATGGGGCAATCCCTGCGCCTCGAGGAGCGCCGCCCCGGCAATCGCCACATCCCGGCTGTAGATCCAGTCCTGAGGCGACCCGGGTCCGACGCGAGCATGCCCGGAGCGCAGGGCGATCGCGGCTGCCGCCATGATCGGACTCAGCGTGTCCCGCGACCCCGTGTCCCGCTCCCACGGCCCGAAGACGGCGGCGATCCGCGCGCAGGCCGTCTCGATGCCCCACAGCGCCCCGTAGCGTCGCACGAGCATCTCGCTTGCGTACTTCGTGATGCCGTACATCGTCGCCGGCTCTGGACAGGCCGTCTCGTCGACCGGCTCGGGGTCGTAGCGGATGTCGCCGTACACGGCCCCGGAGCTCGCATAGACGAATCGGCCGACTCCGCAACGACGCGACGCCTCGAGCACCGACTGCGTCCCCATCACGTTGACGTCCACGATCGTGCGGGCGTCGGATCGTTCACGGTCGACGCCCGCAGTGACGATCGCGGCGTGGAAGACCCGCGAGACGCCGTGCTCGACCATGAGCGCGGCAACCGCCCGACCGTCGCGGACGTCGCCGCCGGCCACCGTGATGCGCCCGGGGCCCCTCGACATCGCCTCGAGAGCCCCCGGTGGAAGGGGACCGCGGCTGAGAGTCACGACGTCGGTTCCTCGGGCCACGAGCAGCTCGGCCAGGTTCACGCCGACGAACCCGTTCCCTCCGGTGATCAAGACCGTCATCGAGTTCCTCCTCCTCGGAGGCCGCGCCGTCCGGCCCCGGCCGTGCCGGTATAGTCGCGCGCCCGGAGGAGGAGTGCACTGACCACGGTTGCGCGCAGCTACGTGGGTACGCCGTGGGGGCAGGTCCACGTGCTGACGACCCGCGGTGGTGACGACCTCCCGGTGCTCGTGATGTCGCACCAGAGCCCGCTCCACGCCGGCCACTATGAACGCGTCCTGCCGCTGCTCGGAGCTTTCTGCCGCCCCATCGCCTTCGACACGCCGGGGTACGGGCTGTCCGACCCTGTGCCAGACGGATGGGAGATCACCGACTACGCCGACCTGCTCTGGGAGATCGCCGATCACGCCGGCGGCGATCGGGCGATCGTGTTCGGTCGTGCGACCGGTTCGATCATCGCCTTGGAGGCCGCTCATCGCCGACCCGATCGGACACTCGGCCTGATCCTCCACGGGCTCCCCGTCTACTCGGCAACCGAGCGGCGCGAGCGTCTCGCCTCCGATTTCGCCGAGCCGATCCCTCCCCGGAGCGACGGTTCACACCTCATCGCTCTCTGGGAGCGGGTCCTCGGGCAGTACCCGTACCTGACACCGGACGAGGTGCAGTGGCATGTCGACGCCTACCTCCTGTGTGGCCCGGATTACGCGACGGCGTACCGGGCCATGTGGCGATACGACCCGGAGCCGGCCATGAGGTCACTGGCCGTGCCGGTTCACCTTCTCGGCGGAGACCGCGATCGGGTGGGTCACTGGTTCGAACCGGCGCGAGCTCGAATCCCGGCCGCCACGAGCCATTTCTTCGAGGCCGCGACCGACTTCATCGCACACGACGATCCCGAACGGTTCGCCGGCGAGATCCACCGATTCGTCCGATCGGTCACGCAGCACTGATCGACCCGACCCACCGGAGGCAGGACCATGGCCGAATTCGATCACTACCTCGAGGGGGGATACGACCCCTACCGACTCGAGTTGTACTGGTTCACGAAGGACATCTTGGAGAGCGAGCCAGACCTGGGACAGCGAAAGATCTGGCTCCACTCACGCTGGTACGAGGACCATCACTACGACGAGTGGCTCGACGCGGCGCGCGAGGTCGACGCCCGGATGAGCTTCTGTTTCCTCGGCCGTGATGTCCGCTACCGCAGGAATGTGATCCGCCGCATGGTCGACGAAGGCCACGAAGTCGGTACCCACGGGTTCCTCCACTACCTCGTCGACGACACGACCACACGAACCGATCTCCGAGCCGACCTCCAGGCGTGTGTCGATGAACTCGGCGACCTCGGGGTGCGGCCCCGCGGCCTGTGGATCGGTGCCAAGGGGTACCTGAACCCCGACGCGGCCCTTGCTCTGGTCGACGTCGGCATCGACTGGTTCTCCAGCGTGCGGCCCCACGACCAGAGCGAACTTCCTGGCGGCCTCACGTGGGTCCCGGCGAAGGCTCCCCACGACGTCGAGATGCTGTTCTACCACCCGCGTCCCGCCGCCGAAGCGGTGGAGGTCTGGAAACGAGGATATGACGCCGACCCCGGAGGGGCGTTCATGTTCCACCTCTTCACCCTCACGATGCTCGACGGTGGAACCAACATGGACGCCTGGAAGGAGCTCATGCTGCACACGGGAGGGAGCGTCCCGGTCGCCGAGAAGCTGGACACGGCGACCACTCGCCCCTCGATCGTGAGCGACGCGTCGCTCCACCTTGCGATGGGCAGGGCGCACAAGACACCCGATTGAGAGCGGGTCTCCGACCGAGGGCGGCGCACCTGCTCGGTTGCGGAAGGTCCGGGTTTCGAATCCCCGCCTCGGCTCCGCCGTTGCGCCCGTGGGCCACCGAGCGCGCGGTCAGCCCTTGCCGCGCAGCCAGTTCCCGATCCGCGCCAGCCGGGACGGCGCCTGACGGCGCTCCTCGGACCGGTCGGCCCGCTTGGCGAGCTGCAGCCCGGCGTTGATCCCGACCCACCGCAGGGGCTCGATCTCCCATCGGCGCGAGGTGTGGCCGACCCACGGCAGCGAGGTCCGCTCGGTCTCCTCCCCTGCGATGAGCTCCGCGAGTGTCCTGCCGGCGAGCTGGGCGGTGGCGACGCCGTCGCCGACGTAGCCGCCCGCCCACGCGAACCCGGCATCGTGGTCGCAGACCACCGACGGGCGCCAGTCCCGCGAGACGCCGAGCGGCCCGCCCCACCGGTGCGTGATCTTCGTGCCCTCGAGGACCGGGAACATCTCGAGGAGGACCCGGACGAGCTCACGGTGCACGCCGTCATGGATGTCGAACGACGGCTTGACGGTCGAGCCGAAGTGATACGGCGCGCCCCGGCCACCGAAGGCGAGCCGATCGTCCGCGGTGCGCTGGCCGTAGATGAGCAGGTTCCGGAAGTCGCAGAACACCGGGCGGTCGGCCAGCCCGATGACATCCCAGACCTCGGGCGGCAGCGGCTCCGTGGCGACCATCAGCGAGTACAGCGGGACGATCTCGCGCCGCCGGCCCGCGAACCCGGCCGTGTAGCCCTCGGTGGCCCGTACGACCATCCCGGCCGACACTCGGCCTGCGTCGGTCTCGACCACGCGATCGCCGATGGAACGGACCGGCGAGGCCTCGAAGATGGTGACGCCGCGGCGCTCGGCGGCGGCGGCGAGGCCGTGGACGAGCTTGGCGGGCTGGACGGCGGCGCCGTGGGCGTGCCACACGCCGCCAACCACGGAGGTGGCACCGAGCATGGCCCGCGCCTCGTCGGCGTCGAGATGGCGGATCTCGGCAGGGTCGTCGCCGAACTCGACCGCGGAGGCGACCTCCTCCCGGGCGACCCCGTCCTGGAACCCGAGGCGGGCGACCGCCAGCACCCCGCCGAGGTGGTAGTCGCACTCGATGCCCTCGGCGGCCGCGAGGGACCCGACGTCGCGGACGCTCTGGCGGAGGGCGTCGATGTGGGCCCGTGCGGCGTCGCGGCCGTGATCGGCTTCGAGCACCTCGCGCCCGAGCGGGTACTCGGCGTGACACCAGCCGCCGTTGCGCCCCGACGCCCCGAAGCCGACGTGGGTCGCCTCCACGACGGTGATGGCGAGGCCGGGGCGCAATCTCGCGAGGTGATAGGCGCACCACAGGCCGGTGAACCCGGCGCCGACGATGACCACGTCGGCCTCATGGGCCCCTTCCAGACGCGGCCGGGTCGGCTCGGTCGGGACCGCGTCCCACCACAGCGGCCGGGTGACGGCGCCGTCGAGCTTCACGCTCCCACCTTTCGTTCCGCCATGCCGTTGAGGATCTCGAGCACGACCCGGTTCGCCAGGAAGGCGGTGACCTGGCCCGGGCCGTCGTAGGGCGGGGACACCTCGACGATGTCGGCCCCGACGATCGGGAGCTGGCGGGCGAGACGCCGGACCGTGTCGAGCAACTCGCGCGACATGAGGCCTCCGGGCTCGGGCGTCCCGGTGCCGGGCGCCATGCCGGGGTCGACGACGTCGACGTCGATCGACAGGAACACGCCGATCGCGTCGGGATCGGTGGCCGCCGTCACGGCGTCATCGACGACCGGGCGAAGCCCTCGCTCCACGATCTCCGACATGAGGAAGGTCCGCATCTGCTGATCGGCCATCCAGGTGACGACATTCGGCGGCGGCCAGTACCCGCGCAGGCCGATCTGCACGAAACGGTGACCGGGCACGGCCCCGGACTCGATGAGGCGGCGCATCGGCGTGCCGTGACCGTGGAGCGCCCCCATGCTCGTCTCGCCCGTGTCCGCATGGGCGTCGAAGTGGACGATCCCGAACGACCCGTCCCCGTGCACCCGTGCGAGACCGGTCCCGTTGCCGTACGTGATCGAGTGATCACCGCCGAGCACGATCGGCACCGCGCCCGCCGCCGCGATCGCGGCGACCGTCTCGGCGAGCGTGGCGAGCCCCGCCTCGAGGTACCCCGGGGCCACCGCGATGTCGCCTGCGTCGACGACCGACAGCACGGAGAGCGGGTCGATGCCGGTCGACAGGTGCGGACGCACCCCGTCGGCGCCGAGGTAGTCCGCCTCGCGGATGGCCTTCGGCCCGAATCGGGCCCCGGACCGGTAGGTGGCACCCCAGTCGATCGGAGCGCCGAGCACGACCACGTCGGGAGCCTGCTCGGCCAGGGAGTCGATGCTCGCCTCGGGCACCCCTGCGAACGTGGGGAAGGTTGCGAAACGGCGCGTCATCCGCGTCCTCGGGCGGCGTTGTCCGGATGATGCGGGTTGAGCCACACGATGAAGGAAGCGTAATTGTCGGTGGTGGGGTCGAGGACGTAGTCGGCGATCACGCCGTGGACCTCGAACCCGTTGGCGAGCTGCGCCGTGAGCGTCGGGTCGGTGAGCCGCCCATCGGCGACGGCGTCGACGTACTCGCGGGCCGTCATCTCGTCCTTGTGGTCCCGGTACCCGGGGATGACGCCGCCGGCGATGATGCCCCGCTTGCCGTGATCGATGACGAGCTGCTTGCGGAGGTCGTAGAGGCGCCGGGCGATCCCGCGCCGCCGGTACTCGGGGTCGACGGCGATGTCGATGCCGTAGTACCAGTCGCCGTCGGGATCGTGGTTGCCGACGCCCTCGTCGCCGACCACCTCGTGGAGGTCGTGCTGGGGCTCGGAGATGTCGTAGTCCACGAAGACCCCCGACGCCATGCCGACGACGCGGTCGCCGTCGAGGACCATGAAGCCGCCGGCCGGGAACAGCTCCTCCTGGAGCCGGACCCCGGCGACGGTGATCAGGTCCGCCCGGTCGACCGTCGGGAAGCAGCGAAGCTCGAGGTCGACGAGCTCCTCGGCGAAGTCCGACGACGCGGTGCGGAACTCGAGCTCACCCATGACCGGCCCCCTCCGCGCTCTTCGATGCCCCCGGCCCCGCAGGGCCCGGACGCCCGGATCTGTCGCTCGGCATGGGAGCCCCCTCTCGGTCCTCCGTCGGACGGCTCGCCGCCAGTATCGTCGAAATAGGCCCCCCGCACAAGCGATGCGATGGTCGCAAGGGGTGAAGTAGGCGTTTTCGTGTGCGACCGACCGATCTGGCGTCTATATTGATCGTGCGCATTCACACCACGCGGAGGAAGCATGAGCGACATCCGGAGCGCCGCCAGGGACCACCTCTGGCTCCACTTCGCCCACGTCCCCCAGGCCGGGCCCATCATCATCGAGCGAGGCGAGGGGTGCTACCTCTGGGACAGCGACGGCAACCGCTACCTCGATGCGCTGGCCGGGCTGTTCGTCACCGCCATCGGCCATGGCCGGTCGGATCTCGCGAACGCCGCGAGCAAGCAGGCAGAGACCATGGCGTACTTCCCGGTGTGGGGCATGGCCCACGCCCCTGCGGCGGAACTGGCGACGAAGCTCGCCCAGCTGGCCCCCGGGGACATGGACCGCGTCTTCTTCGTCTCCGGCGGCTCCGAGGCGGTCGAGTCGGCGTGGAAGCTCGCACGGCAGTACTACCTGGCCAAGGGCGAGCCCCAGCGCATGCGCGTCATCGGACGCAAGACCGCCTACCACGGGACGACGCTCGGGGCGCTCTCGATCACGTCGATCCCTCCCATCCGCGAACCGTTCGAGCCCATGCTCAACCAGCTGACGACCCACGTCTCCACGACGGACAACCCCCGCGCCGCCGAGGAGATCGAGGAGGCGATCCTGGCCGTCGGGCCCGAGACCGTCGCCGCCGTCTTCCTCGAGCCGGTGCAGAACTCGGGCGGCTGCTTCACCCCCTACGAGGGCTACTGGCAGCAGGTCCGCGAGATCTGCGACCGCTACGGGATCCTGCTCGTCAGCGACGAGGTGATCTGCGCCTTCGGCCGGCTCGGGACGTGGTTCGGCGGACAGAAGTTCGACTACGTGCCCGACATGATCACGTTCGCCAAGGGGGCGACCTCGGGGTACGCGCCGCTCGGCGGCGTCATCACCCGGCCCCACATCGCCGAGACCATTCGCGACGCCGGTGAGCTCGTCTGGCACGGGATCACCTTCGGCGGGCATCCGGTGTCGTGCGCCGTCGCCCTCGCCAACATCGAGGCCATGGAGAGCGAGCGCATCGTCGAGCACGCGGCCGCGAACGAGCACCGCTTCCGCGCCGCGCTCGAGGGCCTGCTCGACCATCCGATCGCCGCCGAGGTGCGCGGCACCGGCTACTTCTACGCGGTCGAGCTGCAGAAGGATCCCGAGCGGGGCATCCACTTCACCCGCGAGGAGGCGACCGAGCTGGTGGCCCGCCTCAAGCCGCTCCTCGTGGAGCTCGGCATGATCGCCAGGGCCGACGGCCGCGGCGCCCCGATCCTCCAGTACTCGCCGCCGCTCATCGCGGGCCCGGAGGAGTTCGACGAGATCGCGCGGATCTCGCGCGAGGCACTCGACCGGGTCTGGAAGGAGTGGACGGCATGACGACGGTCGGCATCCCCACGGAGACCAAGCAGGACGAGCGACGCGTCGCGCTCACCCCGGGCGGCGCCGCCGAGCTGACGGCACGAGGCATCGACGTCGTCGTCCAGTCGGGCGCAGGGCTCGGATCGGCCATCGCCGACGAGGAGTACGCCGTCGTCGGCGCCCGCATCGTCGAGCACGCCGAGCAGGCCTGGGCATGCGACATCGTGTGCAAGGTCAAGGAGCCGCAGTCCGGCGAGTTCGGGTACCTGCGCGACGACCTCACGCTGTTCACCTTCCTGCACCTCGCCGCCTACCCGGGCGTGGCCCGGGCGCTGCTCGACGCCGGCACCACCGCCATCGCGTACGAGACGGTGGAGGTGGACGGCACGCTCCCGCTGCTCGCGCCCATGAGCGAGATCGCCGGCCGGCTGTCGATCCAGGCCGGGGCCTCCCACCTCGAGGCGCCCCACGGCGGACGCGGGGTGATGCTCGGCGGCGTGCCCGGTGTCGCGCCCGCGAACGTCGCCGTGATCGGGGGCGGGCACGTCGGATGGAACGCCGCGCGAATCGCGGCCGGCATGGGGGCCACCGTGACGATCCTCGACATCAACGTCGCCCGGCTCCGCACCCTCGACGACCTCCTGTTCGGCCGAATGACGACGCGTGCCAGCAACCGCGCCGACGTCGAGGAGGCCATCGCGACCGCCGACCTCGTGATCGGTGCGGTCCTCGTCCCCGGCGCCAAGGCCCCCCACGTGGTGACCGAGGACCACATCCGCACGATGCGCCCGGGTTCCGTGGTCGTCGACGTGGCCATCGACCAGGGCGGCTGCGTCGCGACCAGCCGGGAGACGTCGCACCGCGAGCCCACGTACGTCGTCCACGACGTCGTGCACTACGCCGTCGGGAACATGCCCGGGGCCGTCCCCCGCACCTCCACCTTCGCACTGACGAACGTGACGCTCCCCTACCTCGTCGCCCTCGCCGCCCACGGGGTCGACGGGGCGATCGATGTCCGTCCCGAGCTCGCCGGCGGACTCAACACCCGCGCAGGGGCGATCACCCACCCGGCCGTCGAGGTCGCGCTGCACGCGGTGGCGTGATGAAGATCGACACCACCGACAAGCAGATCATCGCCCTGCTCCAGGACGACGGCCGGATGCCGTTCTCGGCGCTCGGGCCGAAGGTCGGGCTGTCGCCGGCGGCGGCGCGCCAGCGCGTGCTCCAGCTCATCGACCAGGGCGTGATGCAGATCGTCGCCGTCACCGACCCGACGACCCTCGGGTTCCACGTGCAGGCGATGGTCGGCATCACCGTCGACGGCAGCGTCGAGGCCGTCACCGCCGAGATCACCGGCATGCCCGAGGTCGACTACACCGTGATCGTCGCCGGGCGCTTCGACATGCTCGTCGAGGTCGTCGCCGAGAACGCCGAGCACCTGATCTCGATCATGGAGCGCATCAGGGCGATCCCCGGCGTGGACGGAGCGGAGATCTTCACCTACCTCCGGCTCGCCAAGCAGACCTACGACTGGGGAACCCGCTAGGTCACCATCGATCCGGGCAGTCCCGCCCGGGTCACCACGCGAACGGGCCGGGCGGCCCCTCGACCGCCCGGCCCGCTCTCGCGTCTCGCTCCGTCAGCTCTTCGCCTGGGCGAGCGCGTCCGTGTAGTTGATCTCGTAGTCGCCCTGGTCCTGGATCACCTCGGTGTTCGCCGAGCCGGTCGCCTCGTAGAAGTCCACGACCTCCTGCTCGAGGAACGGGACCGACGCAGCGTTCGGGCTGCCGTAGTAGTTCCAGTTCGTGAGCGCCGCGCCGTTCTCGGCATCCAGGAGGAAGTCGATGAACGTGTGCGCGGTGCACACCGACTTCGCGTTCGTCGGGATCGCCATGTTGTCGATCCACAGCGTCGCGCCCTCCTCCGGGAGGACGTACACGAAGTCGTCGGGGTTCTCGGCCTCGCCCATCGCCACGATCATGTTGCCCGAGTACCCATGGGCCACGGCGACGTCGCCGGCGGCGAGGGACTCGTCGTACTGGTCCGAGTCGAAGGTCGCGATGTTGGCCTTGGCCTTCTGGATCACCTCGACGGCGGCCGCGAGATGGTCCGCGTTCGTGTCGTTCAGCGAGTAGCCGAGGTACATGAGCGCCGCGCCCATCGTCTCGCGCGGGTCGTTGAGCACCGACACGCCGCCCGCGAAGTTCGCCGTGAGAGCCGGATCGAACAGCAGGGCCCACGAGACCGGGAAGTCCGCGCCGACCAGCGCCGTGTTCACGCCGAGCCCGGTCGTGCCGTACTGGTAGGCGATCGAGTAGTTCGCCCCGTCGTCGTAGGGCTGTGACGTGAACGCCGGGTCCAGGTTGCCGTAGTTCGTGAGCGCGCTCTTGTTGAGCTCCACGAGCAGGTCCTCGGACTTCATGACCGAGACCATGTAGTCGGACGGCACGATCAGGTCATAGGACACACCGCCCTGGATCTGCGCGAGCATCGCTTCGTTCGACTCGTAGAACGACTCGACCACGTCGACGCCGTACTGGCCCTCGAACGCCTCGATCAGATCTGGGTCCATGTACTCGGACCAGTTGTAGAAGTTCAGGTCGCCGTCGACCTGGCCAGGTGCACAGTCGGCAGCCGACACGGCGTCGGCGTCATCGCCTCCGCACGCCGCCGCAACCAGGGCGAGCGCGGCAACCACCACGAGGATCTTCCTCATCATTCTCTTCCTTTCCTCCCTTTCAGTGGTCCCGGTCAAGACGTCTCGACCGCGGACCCTCCGGTGCGGTCCCGCTGAAAGATCAGCGAGAACGCGACCAGCAGCATCGATGCGCTGAGCATCACCACCGAGACCGCATTGATCAGTGGGGTGACGCCACGGCGCACCAATCCAAACACATAGACGGGCAATGTGGTCGAACCGGGCCCGGCGACGAAGCTCGTGACCACCACGTCGTCGAGCGACAGGGTCAGCGCGAGCAGCGCCCCGCCGGCGACTGCCGGGGCGATGAGCGGCAGGGTCACCCGGCGGAACGCGGCCCAGCGGCTCGCATACAGGTCGGCGGCCGCCTCCTCGAGCGACGGGTCGAGCTGGGTGAGGCGGGCCCGCACCACGATGGCCACGAACGAGATGTTGAAGGCGATGTGGCTCAGCGAGATGGTCAGGAGACCGAACGAGATGTCGAGGCCGAGGCTGCCGATGATCCCGAAGGCCTGACTGAAGAAGAGCAGCATCATCACGGCCATCGTGACGTCGGGAATGATCACCGGGAGGTACACGAGCCCGTCGAACGTGCGCTGGCCCCGGAAGCGGTACCGCTCGAGCGCGACCGCCGTCGCCGTGCCGAGCACCGTCGACACCGTCGTCGAGATGAACGCGACCACGAGCGAGTTCCGTAGCGCGTTCATCACGGCGTCGTTACGGAACATCTCGCCGTACCACTTGAACGAGAACTCCGTCCAGATGCCCACGTTGTCGTTCCCGTTGAACGAGAAGACCGTCAGCACGAGGATCGGGGCGTACAGGAACGCGAAGACCAACCACGTGTGGCCGGCGAGCCATCGATCGACCCCGCTCTTCGGACGCACGCCGACGCTCACAGCGATCGCGCTCCGCGCCGGAAGTACACGATGGTGGCGACGAGCATGACCACCATCACGGCGACGGACAGCGCCGAGCCGAACGGCTGGTTCCTCGCGGCGAGGAACTGACTGACGATGTAGTCGCCGAGCAGCGTCGTGCGCGCCCCGCCGAGCAGCGCCGGGGTCACGTAGGCGCCGAGCGCCGGGATGAAGACCAGGATCGAGCCCGCGATCACGCCCGGCATCGAGAGCGGGAGCGTGACCCTGCGGAAGGCCTGCCAGCCCGACGCGTACAGGTCGCGCGCTCCCTCGACGAGCGTCCAGTCCATCCGCTCCAGTGCGGCGTAGATGGGCAGCACCATGAAGGGGAGGAACCCGTACACGAGGCCGATGAGCACGGCGGGGTTCGTGAACAGGATGCGGATCGGCTCGCCCCCGAACGCCTGGGAGAGCTGCGACAGCGGCCCGTCGTTGCCGAGCAGGACCCGCCACGCGTAGGTCCGCACGAGGAAGTTGGACCAGAACGGGATCATGACGAGCACGAGCAGCATGCCCCGCCACTTGGCCGACCGCGTCGCCATGAAATACGCGAGCGGGTACGAGGCCGCCAGGGCGATCACGGTCGTGAGGACCGCCATCGTGAGCGAGCGGAGGGCGATCTGGCCGACGAGCGGGTCGAACAGCCGCCGATAGGACTCGAGGTTCCACGACTCGAGCACGGTCCTGCCGGTGCTCGACCGGGTGGCGAACGAGTAGACGACGACGATCACGAGCGGGATCGCAAAGAAGAGCACGAGGTAGAACGCCGACGGCGCGGCGATCAACATTCCCCGCCGCGCCTCGGCCCGGATCGCGGCCTGCTCGAGCTCCGGAGTGACCGGAGCCTCACCCGTCTCGACGGGCACGGTCATTCGTCGACCACCGTCGTGGCGTCCGGGCTCCAATGGACGACGACCCGGTCCCCTTCGTTCCACTTGGCAACGGTCGGGCGGTTCTCCTCCTTGACCTCGAGGGTCCCGACGGGCGAGTCCACGTCGTAGAAGAAGAAGTCGCCGTGGTACACCCTCCGGACGACGGTGCCGGGGAGCGAGTTGCGGCCCTCGCCCGCGTCGTCGGGCGCCGCGAGCGAGAACCGCTCGGGGCGGACCCCGACGGTGATCGCCGCGCCCTGCTCCCGGCCCGAGACCTTGCGCGCGCGGTACCCGTCGGCGAACTCGATCGTCTCGGCGTCCACCACGGTGGCGGGGACCAGGTTGATCTCGCCGATGAAGTCCGCCACGAAGCGAGTCCGGGGGTGCTCGTAGAGCCCCTCGGGCGTGTCGAGCTGCAGCAGCTTCCCGTCGCTCATCACGCCGATGCGATCGCTCATGGTGAGCGCCTCCTGCTGGTCGTGCGTGACGTACACGAAGGTCACCCCGACCCGGTGCTGGAGCTCCTTGAGCTCGATCTGCATCGACTGGCGCAGCTTGAGGTCGAGGGCGCCGAGCGGCTCATCGAGGAGCAGGACCGCCGGCTCGTTCACCAGGGCCCGGGCGAGCGCGACGCGCTGGCGCTGCCCACCCGAGAGCTGTGCGGGCTTCGCATCGGCGCGGGCGGACAGCCGGACCATGTCGAGGGCCCGCATGGCGCGCTCGCGGATACCGAGACGATCCGCTGACGACACCCGTCGAGCGAGGGGGTTGAGACCCGACGACTCGGCCCGCTTCGCCATCTCGAGCCCGAACACGACGTTGTCGAGGATCGTCATGTGGGGGAACAGCGCGTAGGACTGGAACACGGTGTTCACCGGCCGCTTGTTGGCCGGCAGCAGCCCCATCTCGGAGCCGTTGATCGCGATGGAGCCCGTCGTCGGGAACTCGAATCCGGCGATCATCCGCAGCGTGGTCGTCTTGCCGCAGCCGGATGGACCGAGGAGCGAGAAGAACTCGCCGTCGCGGATCTCGAGGGTCAGGTCGTCGACGGCCACGATGTCGTCGAAGCGCTTCGTGACGTTGCTGAGATGGACCGCGGCCTTCACGAGCCTCCCGTCTCCCTCCGGCGTCGTGCGAGCATAGAGGCCGCCGACCGGTTCGTCCTGCCGAGCGGCGACAGTCGCCTGCATACAAACGATTCCATCGGATATGTGAAGGAACACGGCAGTATGACAGTGTGACAGGTGTGCCTGCAACTGATACGATCCCAAACAGGCCGATCTGCGAGCGACTAGTGGGCACGACGGAGCTGAACCGCCAATTCATCGGGGGCGCGTGGGCCGACGCGGCGACCGGGGCGACCCGGGATCTCGTGAACCCGGCGACCGAGGACGCGATCGGCGCCATCGCCCACGGCGGCGCCGCCGACGCCGCCGCCGCGATCGAAGCGGCACACGATGCCTTCGAGGCCTGGGCCGCACGAGGACCATGGGCTCGCGCCGAGATCCTGCTGCGGGCGGCGGACCTCATGGCCGAGCGGGCCCCGCTGCTCGGGACGATCACGTCCGAGGAGTCCGGCAAGCCGATCCGGGAGGCCGTCGCCGAGTGGGCGTCGGCGCCCAACTACCTCCGATTCGCAGCCGAGGAGGCCAAGCGGATCGGCGGGAGGATCATTCCCAGCCGGGTGCCGGGCCGCCGCATCGAGGTGACCTACGCCCCGATCGGGGTCGTCGGGGTCATCGCCGCATGGAACTTCCCGGTCTACAACGTGAACCGGGCGGCGTCCTCGGCCCTCGCGGCGGGGTGCACGGTGGTCGTCCGGCCGAGTGAGCACACGCCGCGTTCCGCGCTCGCGTACGCCTCGATCCTCGCCGAGGCCGGCGCACCCGCCGGCGTGGTCAACGTGGTCCTCGGCGATGCCGCCGCCATGGCCGCGACGATGCTCGACGACCCGCGATTGAGAAAGCTCCAGTTCACGGGCTCCTCCGGCGTCGGCAAGCGACTGATGGAGGGTGCCGCCCGCACCGTCACGCGCCTCTCTCTCGAGCTCGGGGGCAACGCCCCCGTCATCGCCATGCCCGACGTCGCCGACGTCGCCGCGGTCGCCGCCGGGGCCGTCGGCGCGAAGTACCGCAACGCGGGCCAGGTCTGCATCGCCCCGCAGCGATTCCTCGTGCACGAGTCGATCGCCGGGGAGTTCGAGGCCGCCGTCGCCGACCGCACCGCGGCCCTCGCCGTCGGGGACCCGTCCCTCGAGACCACCGACATCGGCCCGATCATCAGCAGCCGCCAGCGCGACGCCGTCGAGCGGATCGTCGACGAGTCGGTCGGGCTCGGCGCGGCCGTGCGAGCGGGCGGGCGGCGCATCGACGGGAAGGGATTCTTCTTCGAGCCCACCGTGCTCTCCTCGACGCCGCCCGACGCTCCCGCCATGACGGAGGAGATCTTCGGGCCGGTGCTGCCGGTGACGACGTTCACCGACGTCGCCGACGCGATCGCGGTGGCGAACTCGGTGGAGCTGGGGCTCACCGCCTTCGTCTGGACGACCGACCTCCGAACGGCCTTCTCGGTGTCCGACGCGCTCGAGTACGGCATGGTCGGGATCAACGACTGGTACCCCGTGACGGCCGAGGCGCCCTTCGGCGGCGTCAAGGCGTCGGGGCTCGGGCGGGAGTCGGGATCCGAGGGCGTGCTCGAGTACCTCGAGTCCAAGACCCGGTACTTCGGCGGCGTGACGTGACGAGCCCCATCGTCCTCGTCGCGGCCGGGGACCCGCGATCCATGGGGACCGCCCACGGGCTGGCGTTCGCCGACGAGATCCGCGCCTACACCGACAAGCGGGTCCGGCTGTCCCTGGAAGGGACCGGCATGTCACCGGCAGAGGCGCTGGCGGTCGCCGAGCTGATGCTCGACGCCCACCGCGACTACGACGCCGACCTCTTCACCGAGATGCTGGCCATGGCCGCCGCCGCCGGGATCAGCCCTGCCGAGGCGGTGATCGTGGGCGGCTACACCGACTTCATCGACACCATGCGCCGCCGTGCCGGCGGATCGGCGTTCGAGGACACGTGCACGACGGTGATCACGCCGGACACCGACTCCGGGGGCGCGGGCTTCCTCGCCCAGACGTGGGACATGCACGCGTCGGCGACCCCGCACGTCTTCATGCTCGATGCCCGGCCCGGGGGCCGGCCCGGCAGCCTCATCTTCACGACCCACGGAACCCTCGGCCAGATCGGGATGAACGACGCCGGCATCGCCATCGGCATCAACAACCTCACGATGGACGACGGGGACATCGGCGTGACGTGGCCCTTCGTGGTGCGCAAGGCGCTCGACCAGACCGACTTCGAAGCCGCACTCGAGGCGGTCGTCGACGCCGACCTCGCCGGAGGCCACAGCTTCCTCCTCTTCGACGCGCGCGGCAACGGCGCCGTCGTCGAGGCGACCACGACGACGACCTCCATCGAGCGCCTCGACGGCCGGCCGCTCGTCCACACCAACCACTGCCTCACCGAGGCGGCCGCCACCGTCGAGTCGGCGCGGCCCGACTACCTGGTCGAGTCGTCGGACCTCAGGCTGGAGCACGCCACCGCCTACCTCGCCGCCTCGCCGGCCCATACCCTCGAGAGCCTGACGGCGCTCCTGCGCGACGAGGCGTCGATCTGCCGCCGGTCCGCCTCCCTCGACGACTACGAGAGCTCCGGAGCCGTCATCATGCGGCCGCGTACCGGCGACATGTGGGCCTGCTGGGGCGTCCCCGCCGACAACGACTTCGAGCACTTCCGGATCCCGCGGGGATGACCGCGCTCCGCTACGTGCGCCTCACACCGGACCTCGTCGAGCAGTGCGCGGCGCTGGAGCTGCGGTCGTTCCCGACGGCCGACCCCGACGAGCTCCTGTCGGCGGACGACATCGCCGCGTACGCCGAGACGTTCCCGGAGGGGTTCTTCGTCTGCCTCGACGGGGACCGGGTCGTCGGCCAGGGAGCCGGCATCTTCCTCGACTTCGACTTCGACGACTACCAGCACTCCATCGTGGAGATCACCGGCGAGCACCAGTGCGGCAACCACGACCCCGACGCCGACTGGTACTACGGCACCGACATCGTGGTGGATCCCGACTACCGGCGCCGGGGCATCGGCAGGACCCTCTACGACCTCCGCAAGCAGCTCGTGATGGACGGCGCCAAGCACGGGATCATCGCCGGCGGCCACATGCACGGGTTCGTCCATCACAAGCACGCCATGACGGCCGACGAGTACATCACCGAGGTCCGCGAGGGCCGCATCTACGACCCGACGCTCACGTTCCAGATGAACCAGGGATTCGAGCTCGTCGGCGGGCTCGAGAACTACCTCGCCGACGAGGCGACGGACGGGTGGAGCGCCCTCATCGTGTGGCGCAATCCCCGGCTCGCGACACGGACCGACTGAACAAGGGGGAAGGCCATGGTCGACACCGTCGGGCTCTACATCGCCGGAGAGTGGACCGAAGGCACCGGCGAGGACGTCCACCACCTCCGCTCTCCTGCCACGGGCGAGCACATCGCCGACATCCCCGTGGCGTCGGCGGCGGACATCGATCGCGCCGTCGCCGCCGCCCGGGCCGCCCAGGACGAGTTCCGGCACTGGTCGGCCATCGAGCGGGCGGGCCTCAACCACCGCATCGCCGCCGAGATCGAGCCACTCATCCACGAGATCGCCCGTATCCAGACCCTCGAGCAGGGCAAGCCGTTCCACGCCGAATCGCTCGAGGACGTCGCGGAGGCCAACACCTACTTCACCGAGGCGGCGGAGGACGTGAAGCGCCTCGAAGGGGCGGTGATCCCCGCGAGCGACCGCAGCGTCCGCATGTTCACCTTCCACCGGCCGGTGGGCGTCTGGGCGGCCATCACCCCCTGGAACTTCCCCGTGACGATCCCCCTCGAGTACATCGGTCCCGGCCTCGCGACCGGAAACGCGGTGATCGCGAAGCCGCCCTTGCACACGTCGTGGGCGCTCCTGAAGCTCGCCGAGGCGTTCGACGCCGCCGGTGTGCCGAAGGGGCTCGTGTCGATCATCCCCGGCGGGGCCGCGATCGGTGAACGCCTCGTCACCCACTCCGGCATCGACGCGATCGGGTTCACGGGCTCGTCGGAGACGGGCAGGCGGATCATCTCGATGATGGGGATCAAGCGGTCGATCATGGAGATGTCCGGCAACGGGCCGACGATCGTCACCGCGGACGGCAACGTGGCGGCCGCCGCCGAGGCCGCGGTGTACGGCACCTACTACAACGCCGGGCAGGTGTGCTGCGCCACCGAGCGCGTCATCGTGCACCGGGAGGTCCACGACGAGTTCGTCGAACGGTCCCTCGAGGCCGCGCAGGTCGTCCGCCTCGGCGATCCCTTCGACCCCGAGACCACGATGGGCCCGCTGAACAACGAGGAGACGGCGGCCAAGATGGACCGCCACCTCGCCGACGCGCGCGACCGCGGCGTCGACGTCCTGGTCGGCGGCGGGCGGGCGCCCGGGTACCCCACCGACCTCTACTACGACTTCACGATCCTCGACGGCGTCCCCGAGGACTCGGCCGTGGCCAAGGAGGAGTCCTTCGGGCCGGTCATGCCGATCCTCACGGTGGCAGGGGACGAGGAGGCCGTCGCGGTCGCGAACCGAAGCAACCTGGGCCTCCAGGCCGCCGTCTTCACCCGAAGCCTCGACACCGCGTTCTGGTACACCGACCGGCTGCGCACCGGCTCGGTGATCGTCAACGACTCGACCGACTTCTGGGAGACCTTCCAGCCCTTCGGAGGGGCGTCGGGGACCGACACCGGATGGGGCCGGGGCAAGGTCCCCGAGTTCACCGACATCCAGACGATGGTCGTGAACCTCGAGAACACGTAGCCGGTCGCCCCGGCGAACCCGTCCGCGCTGCCAGGGCTCCTCGGGACGCGAGTAGGTTCGATCCCATGGAGACCCTCACGCTCGACGTTCGCGACGGCGTCGCCTGGTGCACCCTCGACGGGCCCGCCCTCAACGCCCTCGACACCGCGATGTTCACGGCGCTGCTCGACACCGCCGAGGCCCTGCGCGAACGCAGCGACGTCCGCGTCGCCGTGATCACCGGTGCCGGCCGGGCGTTCTGCTCGGGTCAGAACCTGAAGACCTTCACCGAGGAGGTGGACGTCTCGAATCCCAACGACGTCCGCCGCTACCTCCGCTTCGTGGGACGTGTCGTGATGGCCTGGATCCAACTCGACATCCCCACGATCGCCGCGGTCAACGGCCTCGCCGTCGGGGGAGGGGCGAACCTCGCCCTGATGTGCGACCTCGTCGTGATGCGCGAGGACGCCGTCATCAGCGAGATCTACGCCCGGCGGGGGTTCGTGCTCGACATGGGGGCGAGCTGGCTCCTCACCCGCCGCGTCGGGCTGACCCGCGCCGCCGAGCTCGCCCTGCTCGGCGAGACGATCACGGCCGACGAAGCCGAGCGCATCGGCCTGGTCAACCGCTCGGTCCCGATCGACGGATTCGACGGGTACGTCGAGGCCGTGGCATCGCGTCTCGCCGCATCACCGACCGCGGGCCTGGCGATGATCAAGTCCCAACTCCGCCACGCCCACCTGATGGACCTCGAGGCCGCCCTGGAACAGGAGGCCTACGCCATGTCGATGGCCTTCGCCACCGAGGACGTCTCCGAGGCGATGACCGCCTTCCGGGAGGGTCGCGAGCCGGAGTTCCGGGGCCGTTGACTCCCCCGTAGCCGGCTCCCCGGACGCCAGGCGCCCCTGGCACCGTCCCCTCCGCCACAGCATCGGATCGAGGATCCAAGGGGGTCGGTTGGGATCCGCGCCGGCATCGGTGAAGGCGTAGTGTCCAATGCATGGGGCGCCCTGCGGCAACCCTCGCCCTCGCCATCGCCCTCTTGACGGCCGGATGCGTCGGAGCGTCGACCGAGACGACGCCGCCGATCGCCGGCTCGACCTCGACGACGAGCACGACCTCGACCACCATTGCTCCGACCACGACGACGACCTCGCCGGCCCAGACCGTCGGCGACGAGATCCTGACCCTGCAGATCCCGCCGGGACACCCCGGGATCACGGTCACGAAGGGGGACGCGTCGGTCGACCGGGGCGGCGTCGACGTCGTCGCCGCGTGGGATCTGGACCCGGCGGGAACGGGGTTCGAGCCTCCGATCACCGCCACCGTCGCGCTCGACGGCTTCGACGGGCTCGACCTGCTCTGGCTCGCCGTCGCAGGCGGCGGATCGTGGTCGATCGCCCCGGACATCGAGGTCGCCGAGACGCCGAACGGGGCACTGGTCACGACCGAGCTCCCCCAGACCGGCCGGACGGCTCTCGTGCGCGGGCCCTCGTTGGCAGCGTGGCCACCGGACCTCGGTGAGGTCGGCGTGGGGACGGAAGCGGACTTCGACGTGGTGACCACCAGCGGGAGGTCGACGTACGGCTTCGTCACCGCGATCGACGTCGATCTCGAGGTCTTCGGCCCGGCGACCCTCGTCTCGACCTCGCGTGACGGGACGATGCCCGCCACTCTCACGCTGCGCTGCGACGACATCGGAGCCGTGCACACCCACATGTCCATCGACGTGACCGGCGGGTCCTCGAACGGAACGTGGGCCGACGCCCTCGGGGGGTGGTTCGGCGGACTGCAAACCGGATTGGGCGGTCTGCCGGTCGACCCGCCCGCTTCGTGGCGCATCACCGCCGAAGGCCCCGGCCCGACGGTCGACTGCATCTACGTGTGGACGATCCTCGACGACATCGACGGTCCAATGGCATCGGTCTCCGACCGGATCGATGTCCCGGTGCCGGAGGGAGTGCTCTGCGAGACCCTGACCAACGTCGGGGTCGAGCCCTCCGACTGCTCGGCGGACACGACCGTCACGGGGATCACCCGGCTCGCGGGGACCTGCGGAGCCGCGAGCGTCCCCTGCACCGATCTCGTCGTGGAGACCGCATCCGGCCGCCGGCCGGGCCCCGACGGCCCATGGCAGGAGCTCCAGGTCGAGATCGTCCACGCCGACGGGCTCACCACGGTCTGCTGGGATCGGTTCCTCCAGGGCCGACGATCGGTGGGATGCCAGACCCTCGGCCCGCGCGACGCCGAGGTGCCGTCGGCGGTGCTTCCCGTTCCGGGCGACGGCTGGCTCGGGCTCATCGACTGCGAGGTCGCCGGCAACGGGCTCGAGGTCGTGGAGGCGATCGCCGCGACCTACGGGCTCCCGGGAACGGCCGGGACCGCCGACCACCTGCGATCGGCCTACCTCTCCGCCGAGGGGTGCGCCCCGCCGGCGCCGCCTGCCTCGATCTCCCTCTGGGCCTTCTTCGCGGAGGAGGCCGGGGGCAGGAGTGTGCGGGTCGATCTCACCGACGAGCTCGAGAACGGGCTGCTCGAGCACCTCACCGGCCGGGGGATATGGGTGGTCGAGCTCCAGGAGACGGGATTCTCCGCGGAGGAGTAGCCGGGGCGCCCGCTAGTTGCAGAATGCAACTACAGTCGGTACTGCCGAATCCAAGGAGCACCGCCATGCCGGCCATCACCGTCGACGACCTGCTCGTCCTTCCCTCCGTCGACGAGCCCGTCGAAGCCCGCGACCGGACCGTGAAGTCGATCACCACGGCGCCGCGGGGGTACGAGGGCGAGGGGTTCCCGGTACGGCGCGCCTTTGCCGGCGTCGATCTCGCCGACCTCGACCCCTTCGTCCACCTCGACCAGATGGGCGAGGTCGAGTACGCGCCCGGCGAGCCCAAGGGCACGCCGTGGCACCCCCATCGAGGCTTCGAGACCGTCACCTACATGATCGACGGCGTCATGGATCACCAGGACTCCAACGGTGGCGGCGGCACGATCACCAACGGCGACACCCAATGGATGACCGCCGGGTCGGGCATCCTGCACATCGAGACCCCGCCCGAGTGGCTGGTCGTGAAGGGCGGGCTCTTCCATGGCTTCCAGCTGTGGGTGAACCTCCCGCGCAAGGACAAGTTCCTCGCCCCGAAGTACCAGGACCTGCGCGGATCCGACGTCGCCCTTCTCCGCTCCCCCGACGGTGCGACCCTGCTTCGCCTGATCGCCGGTGACCTCGCCGGCCACCAGGGCCCCGGCGCCACCCACACGCCCATGACGATGGTCCACGCCACGATGCACCCGGGGTCGCGGGTCCGCCTGCCGTGGCGCCCGGACTTCAACGCCCTCGTCTACGTCCTCAACGGACGGGTCCGATTCGGCCCCGAGCGTCGCGAGGCAGGGCTCGGACAACTCGCCGTGTTCGGGCCCGGCGACGCCATCGTCGCCGAGGCCGACGCGTCCCAGGAGAGCCGCAGCCCCGACGTCGACCTGCTCGTCCTCGGCGGGCTTCCCATCCAGGAGCCCGTGGCGTGGGCCGGCCCCTTCGTCATGAACACCAAGGCCGAATTGGTGCAGGCGTACGAGGACTTCCAGGCCGGGCGCCTCGGATCGATCCCGGCCGCCCGCAACTGACGGCGCCGGGCCATCCGCCGGCAGCGATCGACCGCGGCCCAGACGGCGAGCGAGGCGAGGGTGACGTCGACCCCGCAGTCCGGGCCCGACGACGCCTGCTCCGACAGCGGGGCATCACAGCGAGGGCACGAACGCACGGTGCTGTCAGCGGTCTGCTGTCAGCCCACCGATCCACGGATCGGTGTCACACCGCCTCTTCGTCGAGGAGCTCTGCGTCCTGGTGGTCGAAGACCCGGGGATATTCGCCGGTCGGGGTGTCCCCGGGGACCAGTTTGAAGCCGGGATCGAGCTTTGGGGGCACTGCGTCGCGCCGGACCTCGAGGAACACGCAGTCCGGGTAGCGGAGGTCCTCGTACACCTCGACGACGAGATCGGCGGGGAGGAGCTCGGCGACCTTGAGCATCTCCTTGCGGGCGTGGGCGTTCCGGCCGACGAAACGGACGAACCCGGTCGCGTCGACCCTATCGGTCAGATGGGCGGCGACCTCTCGCCGCCACAGTCTCCTCGATCGCTTTTCACGGAACAGCGGCACGCTCACCCCGCCGAATCACACGGCTGTAACTATAGGACGTCGTCGAGTTCGCTTCACGGCATTGTGGTACCAGGTCTTCGCGCTCTCGAGATTCGCCCATCACCGGGGCACCTCGGACCACGGCAGGTCCTTGTCGACCCGCGGCTCCCCGGGGAGGCCGAGCACACGCTCGCCGAGGATGTTCTTCATGATCTCCGACGTCCCGCCCTCGATCGAGTTCGCCCGGGCACGCAGGAAGGCCTTGCGGAGGTCGGTGATCGAGGCGAACTCCTCGGGACGCACCAAGTCGTAGGACTCGTAGAGCATCGCCTCGGGGCCCATGAGGTCGGTCGCCACCTCGTAGATCTTCTTGTTGAGCTCCGCGTAGACGAGTTTCGCCGTCGAGCCCTCCGGTCCCGGCGTGCCCCGGTGACGGTTCGAGGCGGCACGCAGGTTCGTCAGCCGGGCCGCCTCGAACTCGACCCACAGGCGGGCGACCTCGTCGCGCGCCGACTCGTCCCCACCGCGGGTTCGCCAGACCTCCAGGAGGTCACCGATCGTCCCGGCGTTGCGGGGCTGCACGGTCGCCCCGATCGCGACCCGCTCGTTCATCAGCGTGGCGAGGGTGACCCGCCACCCGTCCCCCACCTCGCCGACGCGGTACGCGTCGGGGATCCGCACGTCGTTGAAATAGACCTCGTTGAACTCCGCCTCACCCGTGATCTGGCGGAGCGGCCGAACCTCGACACCCTCGGCCTCCATGTCGACGATGAAATAGGTCATCCCCCGGTGCTTGGGCACGTCGGGGTCCGTCCGCGTGACGATCATGCCCCACTTCGAGACGTGGGCGATCGTCGTCCAGACCTTCTGACCGTTGACCACCCACTCGTCGCCGTCGCGGACGGCTCGTGCGCCCAGCGCCGCGACGTCGGATCCCGCCCCGGGCTCGGAGAAGAGCTGGCACCAGATCTCCTCCCCCGTGTACATCGGCCGCAGCCAGCGTTGCTGCTGCTCCGGGGTGCCGTGGGCGAGCAGGACCGGGGCACCCATGCCGATGCCGAGGATGTTGTACTTGATGGCCGAGGGTGCTCCGGCGGCCAAGAGCCGCTCGTCGACGACCCGCTGCAGGCCGCGGGACACCTCGAGGCCGCCCAGGCCCTGCGGGAACCACACGAAGGCGAGGCCGAGGTCGAACTGGGCACCGAGGAAGGCAAACCGGTCGGACGGGTCATGATCCGAGAGCAGGATGTCGAGCTGCGTCTCGACGAGCTCCCGATCGGTCGTGGTCGTCATGAGTCTCCTCTGCCCCTACGGGGTCAGGCTACCCCCTGCCCAGGCGCGCCGAGATCCGCCGCGACGGCCTCCGCCGCCCGCCGGCCGGACCGCAGCGCCCCGTTGATCGACGCGCTCGTCCGATGGTCGCCGGCGACGTACACACCGTCCCGCAGTCGCGCCGGCCGCGCCCCCGGGAACGGCGGGCGCTGGTCGGGCTGGGCATGGTGGATGCGGTACTCCCCGACGAGCTCCCACTCGTCCACTCGCAGCCCGAACCACCGCCGCAACTCCTCTCTGGCGAGCGAGACGGCGCCACCGCCGGTCCCGAGGGCCTGCACGGCCACGAGCGCCCGGCCGCCCGGCGCGTACTCGGGCGCCACGTTGCTCATCACCGCGACGTTGTTCATCGGTCCCTTGTTCTCCCCGTCCAGCATGAGCACCGGGTCGGCGATCGGCGCCTCGTCGGCAGCGAAGTAGAGGCCGGTGACGCCCCGCGACGCGGGCTCGTCGATACCGGTCAGCGCGGCCGCCGCCGGACCTTCCGTGGCGACCACCACCGCTCGGGCCGTGACCTCCGGCCCGCCGGCCACGCCGACGTGCCCACCGTCCACCCGCTCGACGGTGGCGCCGAGCCGAACCGTTCCGTCGGGAAGACCGTCGGCGAGCTGCTGCGGGATCGCGCCCATGCCGGCGGCAGGCACCGCGGCATCACCGGACGACAGCATGGCGAAGACGAACCGGAAGACCTTGGCCGAGGTGTCGAGGCTGCGATCGAGGGTGATCCCGGCGAAGAGAGGCCGGAAGAACCGGTCGATCATGCGATCCGAGAAGTGCAGTTCTCGGAGCGCTTCGATCGTCGTGCGGTCGTCGTCGGCCTCGATCAACTCCGACGGCTCGGCCTTCCTCAGGGCAGATCGCAGGCGGGCCACCCGAAGCTTGTCGAACGGTGATCCCACGGGTGCCCGGAGCGTCGACCAGAGCGCCCCCGGCTTGCGGAACGGGTCGGCCACCCGATGGAGGCGCCCGTCGTACCAGATGAGGGCTCCTGGCTCGAAGGGCCGCAGATCGAGGGCTTCGTGGTCGAGCGCCGCCCGGCCCTCCGGATAGGCCGTCAGATAGACCTGGAACCCCCGGTCCATCTGGAAGCCGTCGACCCGATCGGTCCGAACCCGGCCGCCGACGCCGTCGGACGCCTCCAGGACCGACACCTCGAAGCCGCGCCGGTTGAGCTCACGGGCGCACGAGAGGCCGGCCAGGCCGGCTCCGACGACCACGACATCGGGCACGTCAGCCCAGTTCCTCGGCGAGTGCGGCGTCGAGATCCGAGTCCTCGAAGACGAAGCCCGAGGCCTCGAGCTTCTGTGACGACGCACGGGTGCTGTCGAACAGGGTGCTCTTGGCGAGACCGGAGCCGAGGAAGATCCGCATGGCGAACTTCGGGATGGGCAGCCATACCGGCCGGCGAAGCGCACGGCCCACCGCCTTCATGAACTGCTTGTTGGTCGCCGGCGCCGGGGAGACGACGTTGACCGGTCCGGAGACGTCGGAGGTGAGGAGGTGGACGAAGGCCCGGATCGTGTCGTCCATCGAAACCCATGACCACCATTGCCGGCCGCTGCCGATCCACCCGCCGAGACCCCACTTGTACGGACTGAGCCATGCCGGACCGAACGGGGCGAGCAGCCGGCCGAGCGCTCCCCCGCCGCCATCGAGGACGATGCCCGTCCGGGGCGTGACGACTCGGATGCCGGCGTCGGCGGCCGGAGCGGTCTCTGCCTCCCAGTCCGCGCAGACCTTCGGGAAGAACCCCTCACCCTGGGACATGTCCTCCGTCAGCACCTCGTCCCCGCGGTCGCCGTAATACCCCACCGCGGAGGCGCTGAGGAAGACGGACGGCTTGCGGTCGAGGCCGGCCAGGGTCTGCGCCAGGAGCCGGGTGGTCTGGATGCGGCTGTCGTACACGAGCTCCTTCTCGGCGGCGGTCCACCGCCGCTCCCCGATGCTGCGCCCGTTCAGGTTGATGACGGCGTCGACTCCCTCGAAGGCCTCGGCGTCGATGACGCCGGCGGCCGGGTCCCAGGTGATCTCCCCGGGTGTGGCGCCGGAGGCGGAACGCGTCACGCGACCGACGGTATGGCCTGCGGCCTCGAGCGCGGCGACGAGCTTCGTCCCGATGAGACCGCTCGAGCCGGTGATGACGATGTGCATGGGACTCCGATCCGGCGGGTGTCCGGAGCGTAGGAAGCCCGGCGACGCTACTCGTCGCGGAGCTCGTCGAGTGCCGCTTCGATCCGAACTCGCCATGCATCGGCCATCGCCCCGAGCGGGTCCTCGTGACCGGTGAAGTCGCCGGGGAAGATCGGCTCGCACACCATCGTGGCCATCGGCCGGCGCTCGATGCGCATCTGGCCTCGCCCCATGGCGTCGTCGCTGCCGGAGACGGCCACCGGAACGAGGGGCACCCCGGCCTTGCGGGCGAGCCAGGCGGCACCGCGCTTGGGAGCCATCTCTCCCCAGGTCCACACCCGAACGCCTTCGGGGAAGAGGCCGACGCTCCCGCCGTCGCGCAGCTCCTCGAGGGCCGTCCGGAGGGCGCCGAGCGGAGCCCGGGTGCGCGACATGGGAATGGCGCCGAGCCAGGTGGTGAGCCAGTCGAAGAACGCCGACGATCCGTACAGCTCGTCGACGGCGAGGTACCGGACCGGGCGGCCGACGGTCGCACCGACGAGAACGGGATCGAGGTGCGAGAAGTGGTTCGCGGCGAACACCACGGGTCCGTCCGGGATCCGCTCGCGGCCGTGGATCCGAAGGGGAAACCAAGTGCGCATGAGCAACCGCGCAGGCCGCGACATCGCCTGCCAGAACACCTTCCCGCCGCCAGGGAACGGATGGTCAGCCGGTGGCGACAAGGTCGGAGAAGAGCGCCGCGAACGCGATGTCGGGACGCTGGTTGGCTTCGAGGGACTCGATGGTGGCGAGCACGCGCACGGCGTGCTCGACGGCGACCACGGGACGGATCGATGCGAGCGCGGTGCCCGACACCTCCCGGTTGCGGACGGGAGCGCCGAACTGCGCCGCGGCCGCGTCGCGATACCACGACGCGAGGATCTCGAGGCCCGTCACGTGCAGTGCCGACGCCGCCCTCCGCCGCTCACGCTCGTGACGCTCCTTGACCACCCTGGTCGAGCCGCCGTCCTCCTCCGCCACGGCGAGCTCCGCCGCCTGGCGCTCCGCGAGCGCCTCCATCAGCGGCTTGGCCGCGGTGACGAGCTCCTCCGCGAGACGGAAGGCATCCCCCGGCCGCTCGGTGAGGCGCTGGGGCACGTCGAGCCATGCGGCCCGGAACGCCGCCACCTCGGGACGGGTCGCCAGCATCCGGGCGAGGCCGGGGCGTCCTCCCGACGTCGCCGCCGCCCGGACCGCCTGGTCGTGGCCGACGCCCGCCGCCTCCAACGCGGCGACGACCTCGTCCTCGGTGACGCGGCCGAAGAAGACCGTGCGACACCGACTGGCGACCGTGGCGGGGAGGTCGTCCTCCGATTCGGTGACGAGCAGGAACACCGTCGTCGCGGTCGGCTCCTCGAGGGTCTTCAGGAGAGCGTTCGCCGCCTCGTCGTTCATCATGCCCGCCTCCTCGAAGAGGAAGACCTTGCGTGGTGCCTCCACGGGCGACAGCACCGCCCGGGAGACCGTGGCGCGCGCCTGATCCACCGTCAGCGACGTCCGGCCGTCCGGTTCGACGAGGTGCAGGTCGGGATGGAGACCCTCGACGACCCGCCGCGTGCAGGACGGGTCCTGGCCCGGGCAGAGGAGGAGCGAGGCGAACCGTCGCGCCACGGTGGCCTTGCCGACCGAGGAGGGCCCGACGAACAGGTAGGCCTGGGCGGGAGCCGACGCCTCCCGATCGAGGAGCGCGGTGACGGTGCCGTGTCCGATCACGTCGGCGAACCCGGTCACAGACGGCCCCTGATCGCGTCGAGTGCTCTCGTGACGGTCTCGGCGAGCGGCGCCGAGGCATCGACGACGACGAATCGCTCGGGGTCGGCCGCGGCCAGGGAGGCGTAGGCGGCGGCCACGCGCCGCTGCAACTCCGCACCCTCCACGCTGATCCGATCGGCCGTGTCCTCACGCGCCAGGGCCGC
>DATHYU010000257.1:0-2572 GCA_035458965.1 Acidimicrobiia bacterium
CCATCCGGGTGTGCCGCTGGGGATCGACCCCGGGCTCACGAGCGTCCAGGGGGTCGTGCTCGGCTGGGGCTCGGGAGTGTCCGCGCCGTGGCCGCTGCTGCTCGCGCTGCTCGTGGTGGGGGTCGGGCGGCGCGGGCCGCAGATCGCCGTGCCCCTGCTGGGACTGGTGTTCCTGGCCGGCGCGCTGATGGAGCCGATCTCCTGGGATGCCGCCGGCGGGTCACATGGCATCGGACTCGCCGTCCTCGTCTGGCTCAATGTCGTGGTCCCCGCCGCCCTGATCGCCGTCGGGATCGGATCGCGTCGGAGTCCGGACGTCGCCCTGGGTCGGTGATCTGGAGGAGACGCCATCGAACACATGTTCGATTAGGATGAGTCGTCCCCCTGCACGCGGAGGATGGCGATGGCGGCGAGGAACGCAGTCGATCTCATGCCGCCGCCCGAGCGCGCATCGCTCCCCGGAGGGTTCCCCTTCGCCGCCGAACCGGGCCGGGTGATCGGCCTCGGCGGGGTCCCCGGGGGTGGACTCACCCGCCTCGGGCTGCACCTCCTCGTCCCTGCGTCGCTCACCGGGATGGTCGCCGTCCTCGACGTGCGCGGCTGGTTCTGCCCGTTGGCCGCCTGGGAGGTGGGAATCGACCCGGACCGGCTCGTCGTCGTCAGGTGCACCGACTCCCGGGTCTGGCCCCAGGTGGCGGCGGCGCTCGTCGAAGGGATGGGCGCGACCCTGGCCGAGGTGCCTGCGGGGGTCCCCGAAGCGGCGATGCGGCGTCTCGGCGCCCTCGCCCGGGCGCGGAGGGCGGCGCTCGTCCTGCGGCCCCTGCGCGGGGACCTGCCGTCGGGACTCACGCATCTCCGCCTCGAGGTTCAGGGGATCAGCTGGGAAGGAGCCGATGCCGGCCACGGCCGGCTCGAGCGGCGCCGCATCCGGCTGCGGGCGGCCGGCAGGGCGGTACAGGGCATCGAACAGATCGTCGAGGTCGATGATGACGGCACGGACGTTGTGCGTGTGGTTCCCGGACTGGCCGCTGCGCCGTCCCGACGCGCCGCCGGATAGGCCCTGTCTCGTCGCCACCGAGGACGGGATCGTCACGGCCGTCGGCGACGGGGCGGCTGCGGCCGGCGTCCACCCCGGGATGCGCCGGCGCGAAGCCGAGGCCCTCTGCCCGTCGGCGGTCACCCTGCTCGCCGACCCCGGGGCCGAGACCGCCGCCTTCGAGCCCGTGGTCCGGGCCGTCGAGGACCTCGTCCCCAGGGTCGAGGTGGCAGCCCCCGGGCTCCTCTTCGTCCCCGTCGCCGGCGCCGTTCGCTACTACGGGGGAGAGCAGGCCCTCGCCACCGCCGTCCTCGACGGTGCCACCTCCGCCGCCGGCGACGGGGCGCGGGTGGCGGTCGCCGACGGGCCCTTCGCAGCCCGCATGGCCGCCACCGCCGCAGAGGCGTCGCCGCTCGTCGTCACCGACACGAGCGCCTTCCTCGCCGACCTCGACGTCGCCGTCCTCGGGGCGGGCGACCTCGTCGACACCTTCCGGTGGCTCGGCATCACCACCCTCGGCGAGCTCGGCGCCCTGCCCCGGGCGGCGATCGCCTCGCGGTTCGGCACCCCGGGGCTCGAGGCGCACCGGGTCGCGCAGGGCGAGGACCGGTCCGTGTCGCCCCGTCCCATCCCCGAGGACGTCCAGGCGGAGGAGCGCTTCGACCCGCCGCTCGCCGACCTCGAGCGAGCGGCATTCGCCGCCCGATCGCTCAGTCACGAGCTCCTCGACGCCCTCGTTCCCCGGGGCGGCACCCCCCATCGGGTCGTCGTGGAGGCGGAGGCCGCCGACGGCACGGTGCGGACCCGCACCTGGCGCAGCGCCGACCCCTTCAACGAGATCGAGCTGGCGGAGCGGGTCCGCTGGCAGCTGCGGGCCTGGGTCGAGTCGGGCGGCGTTCCCGGCGGCATTCGCCGGCTGCGGCTGGTGCCCGACGACCTCTCCGACACCGGACGGCAGCTCCACCTCGGCGAGGCGGCCGTCACTGCGGTCGAGACGCGCCGCGCCCTCTCGCGAGCCCAGGGCCTGGTCGGGCCCGACGCCGTCCTCCAGGCCCGCAGACAGGGAGGGAGGGAGCCCGCCGAGCAGGTCCAATGGCACCGATGGGGCGAGGACCCCGTCAGCCCCGCCCGGGATCCAGCGGCGCTCTGGCCGGGATCGACACCCGGGCCCGCACCGGTGCTCGTCGATCCCGAGCCCCGCGCCCTGGAGGTCGAGTGGGAGGGTGGGTTCCCCACCCGGGTCCGCCTCGGCTCACGATGGGAACCGGTCCTCACCTGGGCCGGCCCGTGGCGGCGCACCGGACGCTGGTGGGAGGGGAGCGGGCCCGCCGACCGCTATCAGATCGTCACCTCGGCAGGGGCCCTCCTCTGCGAGGTGCGCCAGGGAGCGACCGTGCTCGTGGGGGTGTACGACTGACCACGGGCCGATGGGAATCGCCGTGCTGCGAGAGCCGTACGACGGCGAGCCCATCGATCGGAGCGGCGCTAGGAGAGAACGGCAGCGATCCGGTTCATTGCGGTCTCGACGTGATCCAT
>DATHYU010000258.1:0-2981 GCA_035458965.1 Acidimicrobiia bacterium
CGGCATCGTCCGCCGCGCGATCGCCTCCGGCCTCGGCGATGCCGACCTGAGCGCCGTCGCCGTCTACCTGCGACAGGAGGCGTCGTGAGCCTGCGAAGAGACCCCACCGCGCCGCCGTCCCGACCAAGGAGCATGAGATGAAGGAGTTCCCGGTAGCAACCAGCCCCGCCCCCGGCGTCATGGGCGTCGATTGGGAGAACCGGGTCGACTTCGAGCGGCTCCGCCAGTACCGGCTCGGGCGCGTGAAGCAGATGCTCGAGAAGTTCGATCTCGGTGCGGTGCTGCTCTTCGAGACGTCGAACATCCGCTACGCCACGGCGACCCAGATCGGCTACTGGGCCTTCAACAAGGGGGAGCGCTGGGCGCTCGTGACCCGGGAGGGGCGTCCGAAGGTCTGGGACTTCGGCTCCGCGGCGAAGGCGCACCGATTGCAGCTTCCGCACATGTACGACACCGAGAACTCGGTGGGCGGCAACACCGGCCTGCAGGGCGCGATCGGCCCCGAGACGGGCCTCCACGCCAGGGCCGTGCGCGAGATCAAGCAGCACCTCGAGGACGCCGGCGTCGCCGGTGAGCGCCTCGGCGTCGACCTCGCCGAGACCGCCGTCTTCCTCGCCCTCCAGAAGGCCGGCGTCGACGTCGTCGACGGCCAGCAGGCGATGATGCACGCCCGGGAGATCAAGAACCCCGACGAGATCGTCCTGCTCACCCAGGCGTGCGCCATGGTGGACGGCGTGTACCAGGACATCTACGAGATGCTGAAACCCGGGGTGCGCGAGTCCGACGTCGTGGGCCTCGCCCACGCCCGCCTGTTCGAGATGGGCTCGGAGTTCGTCGAGGCGATCAACTCGATCGCCGGCGAGCGGTGCAGCCCCCATCCCCACGTCTTCAGCGACCGGCTCATCCGGCCGGGCGACCAGGCGTACTTCGACATCATCCATGCCTTCAACGGCTACCGCACGTGCTACTACCGGACGTTCGCGGTCGGCCGGGCGACCCAGGCCCAGCGGGACGCCTTCAAGCAGTCCCGGGAGTGGATGGACAGGGCCATCGAACTGGTGAAGCCCGGTGCCACCACCGACCAGATCGCCCGCGTGTGGCCCGAGGCCCACGAGTTCGGCTTCCAGGACGAGATGGACGCCTTCGGGCTCCAGTTCGGGCACGGCGTCGGCGTCGGGCTCCATGAGCGCCCGATCATCAGCCGCCTGAACTCGCTCGACGACCCGGTCGAGATCAAGGAGGGCATGGTCTTCGCCCTCGAGACCTACGCCCCGGCGGCGGACGGCCGGTCGGCTGCACGGATCGAGGAAGAACTGGTCGTCACCGCCGACGGCTGCAAGGTCATCACCTTGTTCCCTTGCGAAGAGCTGATGGTGGCCAATGAGTACTGAGATCAGGGCCGACGCGGCCTACTGGTACGACTACTCCCTTCGGGAGCCCCGTCTCCCGAACCCGGTCGATCACGCGCTCGCCGAGGCGGACATCGATCGGGAGACACGGCTCGAGATGTACCGCAAGCTCCAGGAGATCCGCCAGTTCTCCAAGCGTGCCTACGACCTGTTCATGCAGAACCTCGTCAAAGGGACCACGCACCTCTCGCTCGGCATGGAGGCGGTGGCGACCGGGTTCGGTGCTGCGCTCCAGCCCGACGACTACACCTTCGCCACGTACCGCGGGCACGCCCACTCCCTCGCCCGGGGCATGGAGCTCGGACCGGCCATGGCCGAGCTCCTCGGCCGTGAGAACGGGATCCTCGGCGGCAAGGGCGGATCCATGCACCTGACCGACGCATCGAAGGGGATGATGGGCTCGTACGCCATCATCGGCGCCCACCTGTGCATCGCGAACGGCGCCGCCTGGTCCGCCCAGATGCGCGGCACCGACCAGGTCTCGGTCGCGTTCTTCGGCGACGGGACGACCAACATCGGCGCGTTCCACGAGGCCCTCAACATGGCGAAGGTCTGGAACCTCCCGGTCGTGTTCGTCTGCGAGAACAACCTCTACATGGAGTACACCCCGATCGACTTCGTCACCGCCGTTCCCAATCCGGCGGCCGACCGGGCCGGGTCCTACGGGCTCGAGTCGATCCTCATCGACGGCAACGATCCCGACCACGTGTACGTCACCGCCGTGGCGGCCCTGGCCAAGGCCCGGGACGGGGCCGGCCCTTCGCTGATCGAGGCAGTCACCTATCGGAGCGGTGGCCACTCCCGAGCCGACCCTGGGAAGTACAGGCCCGAGGCGGAGTTGGAGGCCTGGCTCGACCGCGACCCGATTCCCATGTACCACGACCGTCTCCTCTCGATCGGGACTCCCGAGGCAGATCTGAGCTCGATCGAGCGGGAGGTGGCCGAAGCGATCGATGCCGCCACGGAGTTCGCCAAGGCAGGTCCGATACCCGGTGAGGGGTCACTCCTCACCGAGGTCTTCGCCGACGGGGGATCCAGATGGCGGAACTGAGCTATCGAGAAGCGGTCGCATACGGCATCGCCCAGGAGATGAGGCGGGATCCGTCTCTGGTGATGCTCGGCGAGGACATCGCCGCCGCGGGAGGCGTCTTCAAGACCACGGTCGGGCTGCTCGACGAGTTCGGGCCCGAGAGGGTTCGCGACACGCCGATCTCCGAGCAGGCCATTCTCGGCGCCGCCATGGGCGCCGCGATGACCGGCCTCCGGCCCATCGCCGAGATCATGTTCTCCGACTTCATAGCGGTGTGCTTCGACATGCTCGCCAACGAGATAGCAAAGAGCCGCTACATGACCGATGGCCAGGTCACATTCCCACTCGTGGTCAGGACCGCAAACGGGGGAGGGGCGAGGTTCGGAGCCCAGCACTCCCAGTCAGTCGAGAACTGGTGCATGATGATCCCGGGGCTCAAGGTCGTCGCCCCGTCGACGCCTGCCGACGTGGTAGGGCTCCTGGCCGCCTCGATCAGGGACCCCGACCCTGTGGTCTTCTTCGAGCACAAGTCACTGATGGCC
>DATHYU010000259.1:0-6112 GCA_035458965.1 Acidimicrobiia bacterium
CGTAGGGGTTGACGATCGTGTCGTTGGGGTCGAGGAGCTCGAAGTGCAGGTGCGGAGGTGTGTCCTCGGCGGATCCGCTGTCGCCGACCCATCCGATGAGCTGCCCGGCGTCGACGCGGCTGCCCCGTTCGATCCCCTCGGCGATGCCCCACCCGAGGCCGTCGTCGGTGCCGGGGCTGTCGTTGTCGAGATGGATGTACCAGGTCTCCCAGCCGTCGTCGTGGCGGAGGAACAACGAGCAGCAGTTCGTCCCCACCCAGATCACCGTGGCGTCGGCGGCGGCGACGACCGGGGTGCCCCGCTCCGCCATGATGTCCTGGCCGTGGTGGATCTCGCCCGGGTCGCAGCAGCGCCAGTCCTCGAACCCGTCGTGACGCCACGAGTACGCGCCCTGGACGGGGAACACGAGCGGGTACTCCACCATCTCCCCGAAGGTGTGATCGGGGCCCTCGGAGTAGGGGGGACCGTGGTGGGCCGAGGCGGGCAGCACGACCAGCCCTGCGATCAGGGCGACGAGTGCGACGACGAGGACGGGGCGACGGATCATCACCACCGAATATCGGCGTTGTCGCAAGGGTTCTTGACGACCGACGCCTACGAGGCGAGCAGGGCCTCCCACGTCCGGCGCCCGATGACGCCGTCCGCCGTCAGGCTCGCATCGGCCTGGAAGTCCCGAGCAGCACCCTGGGTGCCGCTGCCGAAGACGCCGTCGATCGGGCCGGGGTCGAAACCGGCTCGCTGGAGCAGTGTCTGGGCGAGCTCCACGCCGTCGCCACGGTCGCCGAGGCGCAACGTCGCGAGATCCGAGGCATCGATCTGGGGCGTCCCCAGGACTTCGGCCAGCCGAGCGAGGGTGTTCGCGCCGGCCTTGCCGTCCACGTAGAGGCCCTGGTCGCGCTGGAAGGCGCGCACGGCTTCCGTGGTCTTCGTCCCGTACGCGCCGTCGGGGGTCCCGGCGTCGTACCCGGCCTCGTTGAGATCGGCCTGGAGCTCGCGAACCGCCTCGTTGCGGTCACCCGGCCGCAGGGTGGGGTCGTCCGGATCTTCCGAGCTCCCCGAGGGAGGCGCTCCTGCGGCCTCGGCGGTCCGGAGCGCCGCCCGCGTCTGGGAGCCGAGCTTGCCGTCGACGAACACCCCGGCGCCCTCCTGGAAGGCCTCCAGGGCGGCGACGCTCTGCGGACCATGGATGCCGTCGATCGGGCCGGGGCTGTATCCGAGCTCCGTGAGGATCGCCTGCAGGTCGGTGACGATGGGGCCCCGGTCGCCCGGCCGGATGACCTCCGAGGAGGCGAGGACGAGGCGCACCGACGGCGTCAGCGAGGTGCCGTTCAGCGCGGCGACGAGCGAGTCGTGCGGGTTGACCCAGACCCCGTCCTGGTCGCGCAGCTCGAAGTGCAGGTGCGGAGGTGTGTTCTCGGCGTTGCCGCTGTCGCCGACCCATCCGATGAGCTGACCGGCACTCACCCGGGCGCCCGGCACGATGCCGTCGGCGATGCCCCATCCCGCCCGGTCGTCGGTTCCGGGGGTGTCGTTGTTCAGGTGGAGGTACCAGGACTCCCAGCCGTCGTCGTGGTCGATGATCATCGAGCAGCAGGAGCGCGCGTTGAGGTTGTCGGGGTTCGTGCTCCAGTTCACCCGCTCGACCGTGCCGTTGGCGGCGGCATACACGGGTGTCATCTTCGGAGCCATGACGTCCTGGGCGTGGTGGGGGCCCACGTAGGTCCCGTATCGCAGGGCGTAGAACGAATCCGAGCCGGACCCGTAGGTGTGGCCGGGCCCCACGGGGAAGACCAGGGGATAGGCGACCATCTCGCCGAACGCGTGGTTCGGGCCGTCCGAGAAGCCCGGGCGGTGGTTGGCGAGCGCGGGGCCGGCGGCGGCGACGAGCAAGATGAGGGCTGCGAGCAGGCTCACCAAGACCCGATGTCTCATCACGAAGGAGATCTCCTGTTGGCTGGCGTCGCCCACCCGGCCGGGTCCCGTACTGAGCTCACGATCGACCCGCGCCACCCCTCGGCGACGGGGAAACGGTAGTGCGGGTCGCGAAATAGTGGTACTGCGTCAGGGGGCGATGCCGTGGAGCTCGGCCTTCGGGGCCCGGCCCATGAGACCCTCGACCATCTGCTCGGGCTTCGTGCCCTCGTAGAGGACCTGCCCGACCATTCGGGCGATCGGCATCTCGACGCCGAGGCGGTCGGCGATCGACAGCACCGCCTCGGTCGTCTTGACGCCCTCGGCCACCATGCGCATCTCCGCCACGATCTCTTCCAGCGACTTCCCCTCTCCGAGCGAGACGCCGACCGTCCGGTTCCGGCTGAGGGGGCTCGTGCAGGTGGCGACGAGGTCGCCCATCCCGGCGAGGCCGGCGAAGGTCAACGGCTCGCCGCCCCGGGCGACGCCGAGACGCGTCAGCTCGGCCAGCGCGCGGGTGATGAGGGCGGCGATCGAGTTGTCGCCGTACCCGAGCCCCCGCGCCATTCCGGCGGCGATCGCCATGACGTTCTTCAGGGCGCCCGCCGCCTCGGCACCGACGACGTCGGGGTTCGTGTACACCCGGAAGGTCGGTCCCATGAAGAGCTGTTGGAGCCGGGTCGCCTCCCATTCGTCCCGGATCGCCACGACCGTCGCCGCCGGCTGGCCGGCCATGATCTCGTGGGCGAGGTTCGGTCCGGTGAGCACGCCGACCCGCAGCGGCGGATGGTCGACCTCTTCGAGCACGACCTCCGTCATGCGGCGCTCCGTCTCGCGTTCGATGCCCTTGGTGAGGCTCACGATGGGCACACCGGATGGCAGATGGGGAGCGGCTTCTCGAACCACCATCCGGAACCCGTGCGACGGGACGCCGATGACGACGGCTTCCGCGCGGCCGACGGCTTCCTCGAGATCCGTCGTGGCGCGCAGGCGCCGCGGCAGGGTGGAGCCGGGGAGGTAGTCCGGGTTCTCCCGCGTGGACTCGATCGCAGAGGCGAGCTCCGGCCGACGCGCCCACAGGGTGACGTCGGCGTTACGAGCGGCGAGGGCGGCAACCGCGGTTCCCCATGAGCCTGCTCCGATGACTGCGACGCGCATGGCTGTCTCCCGTCGACCACCCGCAAGGTAGCGACCACGGAGGGTCCTTGCTTTTCGCGAGCAGCGCAGCGACCCTGCGGTTCGTGGTTGCACCTGGGTCGGCGGGACGCAAGACGTACGTCCTCGACACCTGCGTTCTCCTCGCCGACCCGACGGCCCTCCTCCGATTCGAGGAACACCACGTCGTCGTGCCGCTCGTCGTGGTGGAAGAGCTGGACCGGAAGAAGACCCGTATGGACGAGGTCGGGACCAACGCTCGTCGGACGATCAGGCTGCTCGAGGACCATGGCGCCTCCCGGGCGGGTGGGCTCCGCGAGGCGATCTCGCTCCCCTCGGGCGGAACCCTGCGCATCGAGCCCAATGGCGTCCGCTCGCAGCGGCTCCCCGAGATCCTCGATGCGACGACCCCGGACCATCGCCTGCTCTCGGTGTGCCTCAACCTCGACGACGAGGGGGGTTCGAGCGTTCTCGTGACCAAGGACGCCGCGCTGCGGATCAAAGGCGCCCAGCTCGGCGTGCAGGTCCAGGACTACCGGGCAGACACCGTCGCGGTCGACGAGTCCTACTCCGGCGTCTCCGAGATCGAGGTCGACAACGACTTCGTCGACCGGCTCTATGCAGAGGGCAAGGCCGTGGTGGCCGCCGCCGGCCGGCTCGTCAACCAGTACGTGGTGCTCCGGGCACCCGACGGGCAGTCCGCCGTCGCCCAGGTCGTGCAGTCGGAGCCCGAGACGATCGTGGTCCGCGTGCCCGGCTCCCGCCGAACCTTCGGGATCGAGTCGAAGAACCTCCGCCAGGCGTTCGCGATGGACCTGCTCCTCAACCCGGATGTTCACGCGGTCTCGATCATGGGGGCGCCGGGCACCGGGAAGACGTTCCTCGCTCTCGCGGCGGGGCTCGAGCAGGTCGTGGAGGCCGGCCGGTATCGCAAGGTCTCCGTGTACCGGCCCCTGGTGGCCGTCGGGCGGCAGGAGCTCGGCTACCTCCCCGGCGACCTGGAGGAGAAGCTGTCGCCGTGGATGGCAGCGGTTCACGACAACCTGTTCGCCCTGTTCGCCAACGGAGGACCGCGCGCCGCTCGGGACGCGGTCGAGGAGCTCATCGATCGAGACGAGCTCGAGATGGCGGCGATCACCTACCTCCGCGGCCGGTCGATCACCGGTGAGTACGTCATCATCGACGAGGCCCAGAACCTCGAGCTGTCGACGCTCAAGGTGATCCTCACCCGGATGAGCTCGGACTCGAAGGTCGTGCTCTGTGGTGACTTCACCCAGGTCGACAACCCGTACGTCTCGCCGATGGGCGGCGCGGCGGCCCTGGTCGAGAAGCTCAAGGGGAGCCCGCTCTTCGGGCACGTGACCCTCGAGCGGACGGTTCGGAGTCCCCTTGCCGAGTTGGCCTCCACCCTGCTCTAACCGGGCCCGGGGTACTGCCCGCACGGCCGGCACCGCACTACCGTCGGTCTCGTGAGCTACCGGCGTTCGTACGAGCCCGCTCCTGCCGATCGGCGCCCGGTCTCGGGGCCCGGTGTCGGTCGGCGCACGGCCCGCGCCGCCCTGCGCAGGGTCGATGCGCTGTTCAGCCGCAACGGGCCCGCCTTCAAGCGTCTTGCGGTGTCGTGGGCGTCGAACGTCGCCGGCGACACGCTGGTGGCGATCAGCCTTGCCGGCACGTTGTTCTTCGACGTCCCCTCCACGGAGGCACGATCGAAGGTGGCCCTCTACCTGCTGCTCACGCTCGCGCCGTTCGCCGTGGTCGCCCCGCTGCTCGGCGCCTTCTTCTCCCGATTCCCCGGCACCTATCGCGCGGTGCTGAGCGGCTCGTCCGCGCTCCGGGCGCTGCTGGCGGTGGTCATGGCGTTCGGGCTGGCGACGTTCTGGCTGTTCCCGCTCGCGTTCTCGATGCTGGTCCTGTCGCGGCTGTACGGGATCTCCAAGTCGAGCCTGCTGCCGGCCGCCCTCCCCGACTCCCACGAACTGGTCGCGGCGAACGCGTTGCTGGCGCGCATCGGGGTCTATGCCGGGGCAGCCATCGCGCCGATCGGAGTCGTCGCCACCCAGATCCCCAAGGTCGAGTCGGCGGGGGCGCTCATCGTCTCCGTCGGGTTCTTCCTGTTCTCCGCCTTCATCGGGTTGGGCCTGCCGAAGCCCATTGCGACGCCGGTCCAGCGGGCCCACCGCAGACGTCGGCTCCCGCCGCGACCGGTCCGGCTGTCACGGACGGCCACGGCGGGCGTGCGGATGATCAACGGGTTCCTGCTTCTCATCCTGGCCTTCTCGTTCCGGGACGCCGATGCCGGGGCCCTCGACTTCGGGGCCCTCGTGGTGGCCGGCGGGATCGGATACGGGCTCGCGTCGTTCCTGGCGCCGTGGCTCGAACGGCGTCTCCGTGAGGAGCCCATGGTCGTGGCCGCGCTGGCGTTGGAGGCGGCGGCCGCCTTCATCGCCGGGCAGTTCTTCGGTCTCCCCGCCGCCGCCGCGCTCGCCGCGGCCGCCGGCCTGGCCTGGGGCATGGCGAAGTTCGCCTTCGACGGGCTCCTGCAGACGACGGCGCCTCCCGATCAGCGTGGAGCCGCCTTCGTGCGCGCCGAGACGGTCTTCCAGCTCGCGTGGGTCGTCGGCGCGGTGATCCCGGCGCTCATCACCATCACGGCCGAGGTCGGGCTGGCGATCGCGGGCGTTGCCGCGCTGGCGACGCAGACGGTCTTCGTGGCGAGCCTGCTCACCGACCTGCGGGCATCGAAGGTCGGGCGGGCCGGAGCGACCTACCCGGACGCGGGCTCGTTCTCCTCCACGCGGAGGGAGTAGCCGCCGAACAGGGCCCCGATGGCGGCTGCCGCCGTCGGGCGCGGTGCGAGGAGGACCGCGGCGGCGGCGATGGCGGCGGCGTGCAGGGCCTTGAGACGCACCAGGGGCCGGCCGTCGGATGCCGCCACCACGACGACCCGCTCGCCGACCGATGCGAGAGAGGGGCGATCGGTCATGGCGGTGAGGCTAGTTGGGCGCGGGATCGCCCGCTGCGGGCGAGGAGCCGGCCTGCCTAG
>DATHYU010000260.1:0-6768 GCA_035458965.1 Acidimicrobiia bacterium
CCAGTCGCTCCCGTCGCGGAGCGCCGCGGCCGTCGCCGCGGAGGCCAGCCCGGAAACGGTGTACGGCCCGCGCGACTTCTCGACCTCGAGCGCGGTCGCCGGGTCGGCGACGCCGAAGCCGCACCGGAGGCCCGCGAGCCCGTACGCCTTCGAGAAGGTCCGTGTCACCGCCACGTTCGATCGCGTGGCCGCGAGCTCGACGGCGGACCGATGGTCTGGGGCCGTCGCGAACTCGTGGTATGCCTCGTCGACCACGACGAGCACGTCCTCGTGGAGATCGTCGATGAAGCGCGCCAGGTCCGCGGCGGCGACGTGCGTGCCCGTGGGGTTGTTGGGGTTGCACACGAACACGACGGACGTGTCGGGTCGCGTGGCGTCGGCCATCGCCGGTAGATCGTGCCGGTGGTCGCCGGTCAACGGCACCTCGATGGCCTCCGACCCGGCGGTGCGGGCGGCGATGGGGTAGAGACCGAACGACGGCCACGCATAGAGCACGGAGGTGCCCGGACCGCCGAAGGCGATGGCCAGCAGGGTGCCCAGCTCGTTGCTCGCTCCCCCCGCCCAGATGCGCTCGGGGTCGATGCCGCCGAGGTGCGCACCGAGCGCCGTCCGCAGTTCGGTGCGGGCATTGTCCGGGTACCGGTTCACCCCGGCCGCGGCCGCTGCGACCGCCGCGACGACCTCGGGCCAGGGGGGGTCGGCCATCTCGTTCGATCCGAGCCTGACGATCTGATCGACCCCGTAGGCCGCGGCGACCTCGGCCGACGATCGGCCGGGCCGGTAGGGGCGGAGGGAGTCGAGATCGGGACGGAGGCGCGGCATGGCGGCGGAGCCTACTCCGGGGTCGATCGACCCTTGAGCGAACGGCGCCGACTGCCGATGGTGGAGGCAGCGGACGACCCCAATTCCGGTGGATAACGCGATGACCGTCATACGATCGAGCCGGATGCGCTTCCGTACGGCCCGCCGGGCCATGACCGCCGTCCTCGTCGCCCTCCTGGTCTTCGGCCTCGCCGGTCCCGCGTCGTCGGTGACCGAGGAGGACATCGAGCGCGCCCGCGAGGAGGCCGAGCAGGCCCGGACCGAAGTCGAGGAGGCTCAGGCGGGCCGCGACGCCGCCGCGGCGGCGCGTGCCGCCGCCATCGACGACCTCGATCAGGCGGTCGTCGAGTACGAGGCCATCAACGCCGAGTTCCAGGAGCTGACCTTCCGCATGGGCCGCCTGCGGAGCCGGCTCGAGTCGTACGAGGCCCAGGTCGTCCGCCTGCGTGACGAGATCCGCGTCCAGGCCGTCGAGGCGTACATGACCGGCCCGGATCGCGATCCGATGTCGCTGCTGTTCGCCAGCGACTCCGTGCAGTACGCCTTCATCGCCAGGGAGATCCTCGCCGCCGCCGTGGCCGGCGACGTCGCCTCGCTCGACTCCCTTCTCGCCGCCACCGCGGAGATGAACCGTCTGCGAGACCAGCTCGCCACCGACGGCCTGCGCGCGTCTCAGCTGCGGGCCGACGCCGAGGCGGTCGCCGGAAAGATGAACGCTCTCTTCGAAGATGCCGATTTGGAGTACGCCCAGGAGGAGCAACAGCTCGGCGTCGCCGAGGCCGAGCTCGCCTCCGAGGAGCGGGACGTGAGGTCGCTCGAGGAGCAGCGAGCCGCCGAGTTGCGGGCCGCGGAGGAGGCGCGCCGCCGCAGAGAGGCGCAGCGGGCCGCGATCGCTGCAGCGCTGGCCACGCCGGCCGGCCAGGGCGTCGGGCCGGAGGTCACACCGGGCTTCATCTGTCCCGTCGGGGGCGCCAGCCGCTTCGTGGACTCCTGGGGCGCTCCCCGCTCCGGCGGGCGGACCCACAAGGGCGTCGACATGATGGCGGCGCGGGGCACGCCGCTCGTGGCGGTCGGCGACGGGTACATCACGATCTCCTACGGGACCCTGGGCGGGAACATCGTGTGGCTCCATGCCGACCACGGCGTGTCGTACTTCTACGCCCACCTCGACTCGTACCCCCAGGGGCTCGTTCACGGACAGCGAGTGGTGCGGGGCCAGCCGATCGGATACGTCGGCGACACGGGCAACCCGGCGCCGGGGGCCTATCACCTTCACTTCGGGATCTACCCCGGCGGGAGCACCGCGGTGAACCCGTATCCTTCGGTCGCCCGGGTCTGCTGATAGACCTGGTGTTTCCGATAGGCTGACCCGGCCCGGGAGGTCATACGTGAGCGAGACCAGGCGACGACGCATCGACATCGTTCAGGAACCCTCGTACGTCGAGGACCTCGCATCGCTGCCCATCGACGAGCTCCGCAGCCGCCGGCGCACGTGCGCCGACCTCGACACCGAGCTCTCGTACTACCGGCGCCTCCTGCACGGCCGCATGGATCTCCTCGGCTTCGAGCAGCGGCGGCGTTCGGGTGAAGAGGAGCGTTCGCTGCTCGAGGCCCTGCCCGAGATCCTCGCCCAGGGCACCGGTTCGAATCCCGGCCTTCCGGCCCGGGCCATCGCGGTCGAGATCCCCGATCTTCCCGAGATCGGCCGCCGGGCCGTCGACCGGGTGCTGGGCGACGACTTCCTCGCCCACCTGCCGACGCTTTCCGACGACGAGCTCGAAGAGACCCTGGCCCAGGTGGCCGAGGTGGAGGAGGAGATCTCCCGCCAGCGCAAGGCCGTGTACGCCGTCTACGACCTCCTTCAGGCCGAGCTCACGCGCCGCTACCGGGAGGGTCTTGCCGATCCCGGCGAGTTGCTGGGGTCGGGATCCGCGGGCTGACGGTGTTCGTCGGCGTCGAACGATCGGGCCTCATCGAGACGTTCCACGAGGTCGTCGCCGCCGCCGTCGGCCCCGATGGCCGGGTGATCGCCACGCTGGGGGCGGACCTCGAGAGGCCGTTCTTCCTCCGCTCGGCGCTCAAGCCGTTCCAGGCCCTCGTCTCGTCGCGCGCCGGAGCGGATCTGCGCGCCGAGTCGCTCGCCGTCGCCTGTGCCAGCCACGGGGGCTACCCGGTGCACCTCGCCTACGTGCGATCGATGCTGATCGAGGTGGGCCTGGACGAGTCCGCGTTGCGATGCCCTCCCGCCCGGCCCGCGGCCCGCAGCGCCGATCGGATCGCCGCCGTGACCGGTCGGGACCCGGCGCCGATCTTCCACAACTGCTCCGGCAAGCACGCCGGGATGCTGCGGGCCTGTGTGGCGCAGGGCTGGCCGCTCGAGTACCGGCCCGCCGATCATCCGCTCCAGGAACGCGTTCTCGATCTTGCTGCCGACGTCACCGGCGGCGAGGTCGCGCCGGTGGGCGTCGACGGGTGCGGAGTGCCGACGGTTCGCGGAACCGTCGTCGATCTTGCCCGCGCCTTCTCGCGTCTCGCCACGGATGACGAGTTCCTCGAGGTTCGCACGGCCATGGCCCGGTTCCCGGCGCTCACCGCCGGTCTCCAGCGCGGCGATGACGAGATCGCCCGATGGATCCCGGGCGCCGTGAAGGGCGGGGCGGAGGCATGTCTGGGGATCGCCTGGTACGGCGGGGTGGGTATCGCCGCCAAGGCATGGTCCGGGAACAACCAGGCCGTGGTGGTCGCCGCCCTCGCGATGGCGCAGCGTCTCGGGATCGTGTCCCCGTATCAGGACGAGATGCTTTCCTCGATGGCGTCACCGGCGGTCTTCGGTGGAGGTCGCCGGGTCGGCTCGATGGTGCTGGAGGGCGGGTGACCACGGTGCATGCCGACCTCGCCTCCGCGACCCTCGACCTCGCCCCCGTCGCCGAGGCGGTCGGACCGTTTCCCCGGCGCCCCTTCCTCGAGGCATGGGCAGCCCACCGGGCTGCCCATGTGATCGTGGTCGACGACGGAGACGCCGCCCTCACCCTCTGGGACGACGCCGGTGTGATCCGGTTCGCAGGCGAAGCGGACCTGACCGACTATCACTCACCGCTCGGGTCGGATCCCGGCCCGGTCGTGAGCAGCCTCCGGGAGACGCTCGGTGCCGGCACCCGGCTCCATCTCGACTCGATGCCGGCCAAGGCGATGGAGGCGGTGTGCCGCGGCCTCGTCGCGTCGGGGGTGGCGGTGACGCCCGTCCAGCACGAGATCGCCGCGGTCCTCACGCTGGCCGACACGCACGAGGGATACCTGGAAGGCCTCGACAAGAAGCAGCGGCATGAGGTCCGCCGAAAGCGCCGCCGGTTCGACGAGGCCTTCGGGGGTGCCCACGTCGAGCGGAGCGCCGACGCGCTCGGGACCTTCGTGGACATGCATCGGTCGGCCTCCGGTGACAAGGGCGAGTTCATGACAGACGACATGGCTCGTTTCTTCGAGGCGCTGCTCGCGTCGGGGTTCGTGCTCGACACGGTGGTCACGCCGGCCGGCCACCGGGTCGCCACCTCCTTCGGGTACGAGGACGACGACGCCTACTACCTCTACAACTCGGCCTTCGATCCGGCTGCGGGCCACGCGTCGCCCGGCGTGGTGCTCGTGGACCTGCTCATCGAGCGTGCCATCGAGGCGGGCATGCGCCGGTTCGACTTCTTGAAGGGTGACGAGGTGTACAAGTTCCGCCTGGGGGCGGCCGCGCGTCCGCTGTACGAGGTGGAGGTCGTGCTGTGACGATCGACCGCGTCGCCTTCCTCAGCATTCACACATCACCGCTGGCCGCGCCGGGATCGGGCGATGCCGGCGGGATGAACGTCTACATCGACGAGCTGGCGCGCACGATGGCCGTCAGAGGGGTGTCGATCGACGTCTTCACCCGTGCCGCCGCCGACATGCTCCGGGTCATCGACGTCATCCCGGGGTATCGCGTGATCGAGATCCCGACGGTTGCGGTCGACGACGGTCGCGGCGACGAACGGTTGGCGGATCTCGTCGGCGACTTCGCCGACGGCGTGGTCAAGTGGTCGGCGAACCAGGGCATTCGGTACGACGTCGTGCACTCGCACTACTGGCTGTCGGGATGGGCTGGTGTCCTCATCCAGGACGTCGTCGGCGTTCCCCTGGCGATCTCGTTCCACACGCTGGGCCGCGTGAAGGCGGTGACCCGTCGCGATGACGAGCCGCCGCCGTCGCTGATGCGCATCGCGGCGGAGACGGAGGTGATCGCCCGGGCCGGATGTGTCGTCGCGTCGACGCCCATCGAGGCGGGTGAGCTGCTCGAGCACTACGGCGCCAGCCCGGAGCGTCTGTGCGTGTCGCCGCCGGGGGTGGACCACGATCGGTTCGGTCCCGGCGACCGACGGGCCGCCCGTGCCCGTCTCGGGATCGGGCCCGAGCCCATCATCCTCTTCGCCGGTCGGATCCAGCCGCTCAAGGCCCTCGACGTCTCGCTCGCGGCGTTCGAGATGCTCGCCCACGACCTGCCCTCTCTGCGGCTCGTCGTGGTCGGCGGGCCGAGCGGGCCCCAGGGGGATGCCGAGATCACCCGGACGCAGGCGCTCGCCAGGCACATGGGTGTCGGTGACCGCCTGGAGATCCGCGGACCGCTCCCGCACGACGACCTCTCCGACGCGTACCGCGCCGCGAACGTGCTCCACGTCCCGTCCCGCTCGGAGTCGTTCGGTCTCGTCGCCGTGGAGGCCCAGGCGTGCGGGCTGCCGGTCGTCGCGTCCCGGGTGGGCGGTCTGCCCTACGTCGTCGCCGACGACCGGTCGGGGCTCCTCGTGTCCGGATGGGACCCGGCGGATCACGCCGTCGCCCTGCACCGTGTCCTCACCGAGCCGGAGACGGCGCGGCGGCTCGGGCGGGGAGCGCTCGAACGTTCCGAACGCTTCTCGTGGTCCGCGACCGCCGATCGACTGCTCGAGTTGTACAGCGGCATCCAGAGGCCGTGATGGATCGCGAGGGAGCGCTGCAGCTCGTCGAGGCCGTGACGGATGGTTGGGCGGCGGATCCCGACGGCGACGTCGTCTGGTCCGGTGATCACGAGGGCCGGCGTGGAGTGCGCATGCGCCAGACCGTGCGTGACTTCACGACCGTCTGGTTCGACACGGGGGAGCGCACCGTGAGGGTCGAGGCCTTCGTGCTCCCGGTACCGCCCCACGTCCAGTCCGAGGTGTTCCGGCAGGCGCTCGTTCGCAATTCCGGGACCCGTCGGGTCCACTTCGCGCTCGACCGGCACGGGGACCTCGTCGTGACCGGGCGCATCCCCCTGGGCGAGCTCGCCGGGACCGAGCTCGAGCTCACCCTGGGCGAGGTGTACGACCTCGTCGAGGTGTCCTTTCGTCCCATGCTGCGGGCGTTGCGTCGCGAAAAAACGGACTGAGGAACTTGTCGACAACCGTTGTGCACAACCGCCTGTGGAATCCTGTGGATGTGTGGACAAGCGCTCCGTCGATCACCCATCTGACAGGAGATGACCGCGAGTAGGTGCGCCCACCGGCCCCGGGATGGCCTGTTTCGGCCGTCTTGACGCCACTGCCGGCGCTTCGTACGTTGCGGATCGGCAGGCCCGAGGTGCTGGAGCGACCCGAACCGTCAGGGGAAGTGCGGGAACGGATTCGCCGAGGTTCCTCGGGCCTTGCCGCGTGATCTGCGGCGTCCGCCCTCCGATCCCGTGGCCCGACCAGGGCTTCCCGGCCGCCGTGCGGTTCGGGCCGGTCACCGTCTCGACCGGGCCCGGGCCGGGCCGTGGGATCCGGTGCGCCCGGTGGAGGGCAGTTCCGCCCAAGCCGCCCGAAGGGCGGCGCTAGTCGATGCCGAACATGACCTCGCGAAGCCGCAGGCGGCGGGTCTCGAAGGTCTCGAGATCGATCGTCAGCGAACCCAGCCGGAGGCCCCGCATGCCCTCCC
>DATHYU010000261.1:0-8319 GCA_035458965.1 Acidimicrobiia bacterium
GAGGTCGTCGCCGTCGCGGACCGCGGCCATGACGACGCCGTCGGCGCCCCACGACCCGGACGGTTCGACATGGGCGACCGCGATGCGGGTCTCACCGGAGGCGATGCGGGGGAGGATCTCCTGCTTCTGGTCCTCGGTGCCGCTGCGCAGGACGAGATCGGCCCCGAGCACGATCGAGGAGAGGTACGGCGAGGGGAACAGCGAGCGCCCCATCTCCTCCATCAGGATCGCCTGCTCGAGGAAGCCGAACCCGGCGCCACCGTACGCCTCGGGGATGGCCATCGCCTGCCAGCCCTGATCGGCGATCTGCGCCCAGAGCCCGTCGTCGAAGCCGGAATCCGTCTCCATGAGGGACCGCACGACCTCCACGGGGGCCTTGTCGTCGAGGAAGCGGCGGGCGGTCTCTCGCAGCATCTGCTGCTCTTCGCTGAAGGCGAAGTCCATGACGGGCACTCCCGGTTTGAGCGAACGCTCAAAGGCTAGTGCTGCCCCGATCCCGTAGGGTCGGCCCTGCATGCGAGGCCCTCTCCACATCGACACGGACGTGCTCGCCGTTCGCAAGCTGTGCGTCGGGCCGTTCGAGAACAACGTGTACGTGGTGGCGTGCCGGGCGACAGGCGCGGCGATCGTCGTCGACGCAGCCGACGAGGCGGACCGGATCGTCGGGGCGTGCGATGGGCTCGACGTGGCCGCGATCGTGACGACCCACGGCCACTGGGACCACATCCAGGCCGCCGAAGCCGTGCGGGATCGGCTGGACGTCGCCCTGCTCGTCCATCCCGCCGACGCCGGGGATCTGCCCGGAACGGCGCCCATCCCCGAGGTCGTCGAGGTCGGCGACCTGCGATTCGAGGCCCGCCACCTTCCCGGGCACACACCGGGCTCGACGTGCATCATCGGCCACGATCTGGCCTTCACCGGGGACACCCTCTTCCCCGGCGGTCCGGGGGCGACCTCCGGTCCGGACGCCTTTGCGACCATCATGCGGAGCATCCGCACCGGGCTGTTCACGCTGCCCGACGTGACACTCGTGCTCCCCGGCCACGGGCTGGACACGACCATCGGCACCGAGCGACCCCACCTGGACGAGTGGGAGCGCCGGGGCTTCTGAACCGAGGAGGAGCCATGGAATTCGGACTCATGACGGAGCCCCAGCTGGGGATGACCTACCAGGAGCAGCTCGACGCAGCCCGCTTCGCCGAGGCACAGGGACTCGCCGTCTTCGCCCGCTCGGATCACTACGGGTTTCCGGGCTTCGAGGCTCCGCACGCCACCGACGCCTTCGCCGCCCTCGCCGGCCTCGCCCGCGACACCACCTCCATCGCGCTCTGTGTCCTGGTCAGCCCGATCACGTTCCGGCACCCCGGCGTGATCGCCAAGACGGCGGCCACCATCGACGAGATGTCCGGCGGCCGAATGATCCTCGGTGTGGGCACGGGCTGGATGGAGCACGAGCACGAGATGCTCGGCCTCGAATTCCCCGAGTCCTCCGAACGCTTCGCCCGCCTCGAAGAGTCCCTGGCGTACATCCGGGCCGCGATCGGGAAGGCCCCGGGAGGGTTCTCCGGGGAGTACTACACCCTCACCGACGAGGCGATCCTGCCGGGGCCGACCGGATCGATGCCGATCATCGTCGGAGGCGGCGGGCCCAGGCGCACCCCCCGCCTCGCCGGCACCTTCGCCGACGAGTACAACGTCTTCTCGATGGGCCCCGACGGAACCCGCGAACGCGTGGAGCGCGCTCGCGAGGCGGCGGAGGCCGCCGGACGCGATCCGGGCGACCTGCTGATCAGCATGATGGGGGGCGGCGTGGTCGGATCCGACCAGGCCTCCTACCGGGCCGCCCTCGAGCGGGCCGCGGCCGCCCATCCCTTCGGGCGCACACCGGAGCAGATCGAGGAACGGCTCCGCGAGGCCGGCGCGCCCGTCGGCACCGCCGACGAGGCGGCCGAGGCGGTTGCCCGCCTCTCCGAGGCAGGGGTGGAGCGGTACTACCTGCAGGTACTCGGCGCCATCGACACCGATCACCTGGCCGAGCAGTTCGCGGTGCTGCAGGGGTAGACGGCCGCCGTCTGCCGGCGGGATATCCCCACCCCCTGCCTACAGTTCGAGGGCCGCCTCCGCCGAAGAAGGACCCATGACCAGGCTTCGCGCCCTCATCGCCATCGTCGTCCTCGGCCTCGTCGCCGCCGCCTGCGGATCGGACTCCGGTGCCGACCGCCGGCTCCTCCGCTACGGCTACGCGCCGGGGGACTCGCTCACCTACGACCTGAGCGGCTCCGTCGTCGGCTCCCTCCGCATCGAAGGGCCGATCGAGCCCGGAGTCGACCAGGCCGACCTCGACCTCGACCTGACCCTCGGGGCCCGACTCGGCTACGCCGTCAGCGAGGGTGAGGACCCGACGCAATCGGTGGTTCGGATCACCCAGCAGCTCACCAGCCTGTCGGGGTCCGTGTCCGGCATGGGTGAGGAGCGGCAGCTCTCCCTGGCCGATCTCGGCGAGATGCCGCCGACGACGGTCGAGGTCGTGATCGACGAGACGGGCGCCGTCGTGTCCGCGACGATCGATGGCCAGGCCCTGCCGCTCGGCGGGCTGGGCGATCTCGGCGGGCTGGGCGCCCTCGGCGACCTGGAGTCGCTCGGCGGCCAGTTCCTCGGCCCCCAGCACCTCGGCCCGCTGTTCTCCGACGAGCCGGTCGGGGTCGGCGACGACTGGACGATCGACGGGTCGGTGGCGCCGTTCGGCCTCGACTTCCCCCAGGAGGCCACGCACCGCATCGCGGCCGAGGAGACCGTGGGCGCCCGGTCGGTCGTGCGCATCGAGAGCGAGCTCACGACGGGCCCCATCGAGTTCGGCCTTGCGGATCTCGTCGGCGCCCTCGGGGGTCAGCTCGGTGAGCTCGGCGACGAGGAGTTCGGGCTCGATCCCGAGCAGCTCGCCGCCTTCTTCGAGGCCCTCGGCCTGCAGGTGTCACTCGACCTGGCGCAATCGGAGGGCACGGCGACGACCTGGTTCGATCCGGCCGGCGGCATCGTGGTACGCCACGACGGCACGACCCCCTTCGACCTGTCGGTGTCCGTGGCGGGAATCCCCGATGTCGGCGACATCGCCGCGGACCTCACGATGACGGTCACACAGTCGCTGACCCTGGTGGAGTAGCGGGCACGAGGACGTCCCGGCCCAGCCGGCCGGGGAGCGGGAAGCCCCCGCTCGATCCCGACCGTCGGTCGCCGGTCCCGCGCCTTCGCCCGATCGGCGACGAACGCATCGAGCACCACCGCCGCCACACCGAGCCATGGAGGGGGCAAACGTCGTCCGAACGGTGTGGAGCCACATCATGGGCAGGGTTCCTCGGGCAGCGCACCGCGCCGGACCACCCAAGCGACCTGCCGGCAGGCGACGCCGAGAGCCACGGGGCGAGGCGTCCTGACGACAGCCCCCACCGGCTGGTCGTTCACCGGGGGACTACGAGCCGCCGACAGGCTCGAAGACCCACACGGCCGGCTCATAGATGCAGCAGGCGGTGCCGACCCCTCCCGGCAGCTCGATCGAGCGGCCGGAGAAGCCGACGACGACCAGGGCATCACTCCACGCGGCATCGGTCATCGTGAACACCGGGCTCGCCTGGATGTCTCCGAAGACGGACGGCTCGGCGGGGTGACGCTGCCACTGGCCGCCGGTCCTCCACCAGATCGCCGCTGCGCCGCGGGCCTCCGACTCGGCTTCGTCACTTCCCACGAGCACGAGGCCCAGACCGGGGACGAGGCGCCCACCGTTGATGGACTGGATCCCGTCGGGTTCGACGACGGCGCCGAAGGGGCCTTCGACCTGCGTCCAGGTGAGCCCGTCGGTCGACGTCGCCACGAGCGCATCGCTCGTCGGACTGCCGTGGAGGTCCTCGACACCGAACACCACCGCTCCCTCGGCGTCGGCGATCACGCCGCGAAGACGTCCGTCGAGGTCGAGAGGTCGTCGGTCCCAGCTCCGGCCGTCCACCGACACCCAGACCGTCGGGGTCTGATCGGGGTAGTCGATCGTCGGATCGGGTGCGCTCGCCGAGCCGGCCGCCACCACACCGATGCCGGGGACGAACGCGACATCCACGATCGCCCCGTTGAACTCGGATCCGGTGTTCGGCTGGAAGCCGGGGGTCCCGAGTGAGGGATCCGTGACACGTTCCCAGGCCGTGCCGTCGGCGGAGACCCAGATGGCGGGATCGAGATCCTCACCGGGACCGACCGAGGAGGGCTCGTAGGTCTCGACACCGACGGCGACGAGGCCCCACGGCGTGACCGTGACCGCCGAGACCACGGGATCGAACTGCCCGGATCGGTCGGCCGACCCGACCGGCACGGCGACGCTGGCCCAGGTCAGGCCGTCGTCGGAGTGCCAGGCGTTCGGTCCGCCGGAGCCGCGCCCGACGGCGACGAAGCCGCCGCCCGGAAGCGCCGTCACATCCCGTAGCTCACCGACCGAGGCGCCGAGATCGGCTCTCGCCCAATCGAGCAGGTCGTCGCTCCACCAGATCACAGGCCGGGTCTCGAAGAACTCGCCGAGGAGGAGGTTCGGAGACTCGGTCCCCACGGCCACATGACGACCGGTCGCCGGATCGACGGCCACGGCGGCCATGAGCGAGTCGCCCGGACCGTCGAACATCGCGCCCGACTCGAGCACGGCCCATCCGTCGGGACCTCTCACGAGCGAGACGCGGGGAGCAGCGCCCGGCTCGCAGCGGTGGGTGTCGTCGTACCGCGCACGGGCATCCTCGAGCGACAGCTCGAAGACGTCGACACCCGCCGTCGTGAACGCCGGACCGTCGGCGACGACCACACCGACGCGGACGTTCATCGCGGTCGGCTGGTCGTCCGTCGCGGCGCTGCGGTAGCTCACCGCGAGCAGCTCGTTCGCCCCGTCGTCATCGATGTCAGCGCACTCGAAGTCGGAACCCGTGAACGGCGCCGCACTGCCCCCGGGATCGTCGAGCGTCCGCTCCACCCCCACGTCGGTGACCTCGAGACCACGCAACGTCACCCGGGCGATACGCACCGACGAGGTCGCAGGCGTGAAGAGCGCGATCTCGAGGGGGGAGGCGTCGTCGACGTCCACGACCCCGAGCGCCCGGGTGCCGGGAGGAACGGGAACCGAAGCGATCTCCTCGCCGTCGTCGCAGACGACGAGCGTGTCGGAGGCGGTGACGAAGGCGCGCTCGAAGGGCGGAGAACCATCGAGGTCGACGAGCAGGCCGATCTCGACGGCGTCACAGGGTTGCGGGGCGACCGTGGTCGACGTGGTCGACGGCTGTGTGGTCGAGGTCGAGGTCGTGGTCGGCGAGGTGGTCGAGGTGGACGACGTGCTCGCGGTCGTGGTCGAGGGCGCGGTCCCGGTCGTGGAGCAGGCCGCCGCCATCAAGGCAAGCGCACCCAGCAGCCCGATGACTCTTCGATCGATGGCCGGCATCCGGTGACCTCCTTCGGGCGCTCCCTGCTCCGACGTCGCCAGGGCGGCGTCGGGTTCCCGGGCCCTTGCCGGCTATCGCAGCCCGACGGCGTCGGCGCGCCAGAAGGCGTCCGGATAGACGAGCGCACCGGTCATCGTGGGCTCGTGACCCGGGAGCGGGTGCACCATGAACGCAGCGTCGGGGATTCGTGCCGAAGGCGGGGTGAATCCGAGGGCCCGTGCGGGAAGGAAGCCGAACCGCGGGTAGTACGACGGGTGTCCCTCGACGAACACGAGTGGCTCCGGACGGCTCCGGACGACCCGAAGGCTCTCGGTGATGAGGGCGCTCCCGATCCCCTGGCGCCGGAGGTCCGCACGGACCCCGATCGGGCTGAGGACGAGCACGTCGACCAGCCGCTCGGGTGCATCCAAGACCGCCCGCGAGTACGACACCTGGCCGACCAGCTCACCGGAGCGCTCGGCCACGAAGGACAGCTCGTCGATCCAGGCCCACGACGCCCGGAGCAGGTCGAGGAGTCGGCCGATGTCGGGATCGTCGCCGAAGGCGGCGATCGAGAGAGCGCGCACGGTGCCGAACTCCTCCGGTTCCATCACCCGCACGGCGGCCCGATCCACGATCGGAAGGTAGCCGTCGATCCGACTACGGGTTGGTGCACGGCGACCGATACCCTTGCCGACATGTCCGAACTGCTCGTCATCGACGACCTCCACGCGTCGGTCGAGGGAACCGAGATCCTCAAGGGTGTCTCCCTCGCCGTCCGGACCGGGGAGATCCATGCGCTCATGGGCCCCAACGGGTCCGGCAAGTCCACGCTCGCCAACGTCCTGATGGGACACCCCGACTACGAGATCACGGGAGGCTCCATCCTCTTCGAGGGTGAGGACGTGACCGGGTGGTCTCCCGACGAGCGGGGCCGCGCCGGCATGTTCCTGGCCTTCCAGTATCCCGAGGAGATCCCGGGCGTCTCGGTCGTGAACTTCCTGCGCAGCGCCCTGTCGAACCGCACGGGCACCGACTACACCGTGCTGGAGCTCCGGCTCAAGGTGATGGACACGATGCGGGAGCTCGGCATGGAGGCCTCCTTCGCCGACCGCTACCTCAACGAGGGGTTCTCCGGCGGCGAGCGGAAGCGCAACGAGGTGCTCCAGATGGCCGTCCTCGAGCCGAAGCTGGCGATCCTCGACGAGACCGACTCGGGGCTCGACATCGATGCGCTGCGGATCGTCGCCGAGGGCGTCGGAAAGGTGGCGTCGCCCGAGCGGGGATTCCTGATCATCACCCACTACCAGCGGATGCTCGACTACATCACCCCGAACGTCGTCCACGTCTTCGTCGACGGCTGCGTCGTGGAGACCGGCGGGCCGGAACTCGCCCGGCGGATCGAGGACGAGGGGTACGACGCGTTCCGTCTGGAGACCACGGGATGACCGACCTCTCGCACCTGCGAGAGGACTTCCCGATCCTGACCCGCGAGGTCAACGGCAAGCCGCTGACCTACCTCGACTCGACGGCCACCACCCAGAAGCCCGTCCAGGTGCTCGATGCCATGGACGAGTACTACCGGCTGCACAACGCGAACGTGCATCGCGGTGCCTATCGGCTCGCCGAAGAGGCGACGGTCGCCTACGAGGGCGCCCGGGAGAAGGTCGCGCGGTTCGTCAACGCGTCGTCGGCGAGCGAGGTCGCCTTCATGCGGGGCACGACGTCGGCGCTCAACGCGGTCGCCTTCGGCTGGGGGCTGTACCACCTGCAGGAGGGCGACCGCATCCTGCTCACCATGATGGAGCACCACGCCAACGTCGTGCCCTGGCAGCTCGTGAGCCGCCACACCGGCGCCGAGCTGGTCTACCTGCCGCTCACCGACGACCACCTCGTCGACCTCTCGGGCCTCGGCGAGCTCCTCGACGGGGTCAAGATCGTCGGCGTGTCGGGCATGTCCAACGTGCTCGGCACGCTCGGCCCCGTGGCCGAGCTCGTCGAAGCCGCCAGAGCCGTCGGCGCCATCGTGGTCGTCGACGGGGCTCAGCTCGTCCCTCATCTGCCCGTCGACGTGCAGGAGCTCGGAGCGGACTTCCTGGCCTTCGGCGCCCACAAGATGCTCGGCCCCACCGGGATCGGGGCGCTCTGGGGCCGGCGCGACCGGCTCGAGGAGATGGAGCCCGCCGAGGGCGGCGGCGAGATGATCCGCGACGTCGGTCTCCACGAGTCGACCTGGGCACCGATCCCGCACAAGTTCGAGGCGGGCACGCCACCGATCGCCGAAGCCGTGGGATTCGGCGCCGCCGTCGACTACCTCTCCGCCATCGGCATGGACACCGTGCGGGCCCACGAGGTCGAGCTCACCCGCTACGCCCTCGATGCGCTGGCCGCCATTCCCGACGTCACGATCCACGGGCCCCTCGACTCCGAGCACCGTGGCGGCGCCATCTCCTTCGGCGTCGCCGACATCCACCCCCACGATCTGGCCTCGATCCTCGACCAGGAGGGCGTGGCGATCAGAGCCGGGCACCACTGCGCCAAGCCGCTCATGCGGGCGCTCGACGTCCCGGCGACCGCTCGGGCATCGCTCTACGTGTACAACGTCCCCGAGGAGATCGACCGCCTGGTGGCGGCGATCCACGAGGCAAGGAGGATCTTCGGTGTCGGTTGAGGAGATCTACCGCGAGGTCATCCTCGATCACTACCGGAACCCCCGCCATCGCGGCACGCTCGAGGGAGCCGACGCACACGCCGAGGGGAGCAACCCGCTGTGTGGCGACGAGGTCCTCATCGACGCCAAGCTCGACGACGGGCGGATCGCCGACGTCGCGGTCTCCGGCAGCGGGTGCGCGATCAGCCAGGCGTCGGCTTCGATGATGAC
>DATHYU010000262.1:0-2284 GCA_035458965.1 Acidimicrobiia bacterium
CCAGTCGCGCACGTTGAGCCCGTCCCCGTACAGCGGGACCTTGTGCCCGTCGAGGAGGTTCGTCACGAACAGCGGGATGACCTTCTCGGGGAACTGATAGGGCCCATAGTTGTTCGTGCACCGCGTGATGACGGCCGGATAGCCGTAGGTCACCCCGTACGACTGCACGACCAGGTCGGCCGAGGCCTTGGACGCCGAGTAGGGAGACGAGGGCTCCAGCGGCCAGTCCTCCGCCGCGAAGCCCTCGGCGATCGACCCGTACACCTCGTCGGTCGACACCTGCACGTACCGGGGGATCCCGTGGCGCCGGGCGGCATCGATCAGCACGCCCGTTCCGACCACGTTGGTGTCCAGGAACACCGACGGTCCCTCGATGGACCGGTCGACGTGGGACTCGGCGGCGAAGTTCACCACGACGTCGACGCCGGAGACCAGCCTCTCCACGAGCTCGACGTCCCGGATGTCGCCCTTGACGAACTCGTGGCCTGCCAAGCCGTCCAACTCGTCGACCGTCGCCTGAACCCCGGCGTAGGTGAGCGCGTCCAGGTTCACCACCGTCGACTCGGGCTCGTGCTCCAGCACCCACCGGACGAAGTTCGAACCGATGAACCCCGCGCCCCCCGTCACCAGATACCGCCGGCCCATCACGCCCCTCCGAACTCGAAAAAGCCGGGGAGCTCCGCCAGCGGCGGCCAGGACCGATCACGATCGTTGACGATCACGTCGTCGCCCGACAGCGGCCAGGGGATGCCCAGCGCCGGATCGTCGAACCGGAGCCCTCGCTCGGCCTCCTGGGCGTAGTAGGCCGACACCTTGTACACGACCTCCGAATCCGGCTCGAGGGTCATGAACCCGTGGGCGAACCCCTTCGGCACGAACAGCTGGCGCCAGTTGGCCTCCGACAGCTCGACGGCGACATGACGGCCGAACCACGGCGACCCGACGCGGAGGTCGACGGCGACGTCCAGCACGGCGCCCCGGGTCACCCGAACCAGCTTGTCCATCGCCGCGTCGCCGATCTGGAAGTGCAGCCCGCGCATCGTGCCGGCCGCCGCCGACCGCGAATGGTTGTCCTGCACCCACGGGAGGCCCAGGCCGAGCTCCTCGAACCAGGACGCGCGGAAGGTCTCGGAGAAGAACCCCCGCTCGTCACCATGCCGCGACGGTTCCACCACCAGGACGCCGGGGATCTCCCAACGCTCGATCACGGCGCCATCGTCCCACGTCTCCGGGGCCATCCTCAGCCGAACTCGATGCCCTGGGCGAGCGGCAGCTCGGTCGAGTAGTTCACCGTGTTCGTCTGCCGGCGCATGTAGGCCTTCCACGAGTCCGAGCCCGACTCGCGGCCACCGCCGGTCTCCTTCTCGCCGCCGAAGGCGCCGCCGATCTCGGCTCCGCTGGTTCCGATGTTGACGTTGGCGATGCCGCAGTCCGAGCCCTCTGGCGACAGGAACGTCTCCGCGTCCCGCAGCGAGTTCGTGAAGATGGCCGACGACAGGCCCTGGCGGACCCCGTTCTGCACCGCGATCGCGTCGTCGACGCCGTTCGCCTCGATGACGTAGAGGATCGGAGCGAACGTCTCCTCCTGGACGATCGGGGCGTCGCGGTCGATCTCGATGATCGTCGGCTCGACGAAGTGGCCGCCGAGCCCCTCGACCTCGACCGTCTTCCCTCCGGTCAGGACCTTGCCGCCCTGGGCCTCGGCGAGCGAGATCGCCGTCATCATGTCGTTGATCGCCTGGCCGTTGACCAGCGGGCCCATGAGGGTGCCGGGATCGAGGGGATCGCCGATGCGGACCTGCCGGTAGGCGGCCACCAGCCGATCGAGGACCTCGGCCTTGATGCCCGGCTCGATGATCATCCGGCGGATCGTCGTGCATCGCTGCCCGGCCGTTCCGACCGCGCCGAAGAGCACCGCCCGCGTGACCATGTCGGGATCGGCGTCGTCGAGGACGATCACGGCGTTGTTCCCGCCGAGCTCGAGGAGCGAGCGCCCGAGGCGCTTGGCGACCGCGGTGCCGACCTTCTCGCCCATGTTGCAGGAGCCGGTCGCCGAGATGAGCGGGAGCCGGTGGTCGTTGATGAGGGTGTCGCCGACCTCGCGACCGCGTCCGACGACGAGGTTGAAGACGCCTTCGTACCCCGAGCCCTCCATCACCGACTCGGCGATCTGGGTCACCGCGACGGCGGTGATGGGCGTCTGGGACGACGGCTTCCAGACCACCGTGTCACCGCAGACGGCGGCGATCAGAGCGTTCCACGCCCACACCGCGACGGGGAAGTT
>DATHYU010000263.1:0-2161 GCA_035458965.1 Acidimicrobiia bacterium
GCCGAGGGCAAGGGCCGCCTTCAGCGCGGGCGAGCCGCGGCTGGACAGGCGGTGTCAGCCGATGTACCACTCCGCGATGGCATCGCCCCAGGCGACGGCGATGAAGGCGCCCGCGACGAGGGCCGGGCCGAAGGGGATGGCGTCCTTTCGGCCGGCCCGGCGGGCGACGAGCAGGCCGACGGACACGAGCCCTCCGACGAGGAAGGCGGCGAACACGCCCGCGACGAGCGTCTCCCAGGACCGGTAGGTGAGGAAGAGCCCCAGCAGGGCTGCCAGCTTGACGTCGCCGAACCCGAAACCGCCCCGTGCCGCCACGGCGATGACGAAGAGCAGCCCGAAGTAGGCCGCTCCCCCGCCCAGGGCGGCCAGGAGGCCCGGGGCGTTCCCATCGGCGATCGCCCCCGCCGCCAGCAACAGGGCTCCGACGACGAGGCCAGGGAAGAGGATGCGGTTCGGGATCCGCTGGTGGTCGAGATCGGTGAGGACGAGCACGATGCAGACGCCGGCGAACCACCAGTAGGCCGGCAGCACCCACACGGCGCCGAGCACGACCGCGGCCGCTGCGAACACCGCCGCCGTCGACGCCTCGACGATGGCGTAGCGGACGGAGATCTCGGCGCCACACGATCGGCAGCGTCCGCGGAGGAGGATCCACGAGAGGATCGGGATGTTGTCTCGATGCGCGATCGGTGCCTTGCACGCCGGACACGCCGACGCGGGGCGGATGACCGACGTTCCCGCGGGCACCCGGTGGGCGACCACGTTGAGGAACGATCCGACGAGCAGGCCGAGCACGGCCCCGGCGAGGACGATCACCAGTCCGTTCCCGTGCACGCAACGAGGGTCATGTCGGATGCTGCTCCCGAGCAGGTGTGGCGGCCCACGTCGGGGCCGCCGGCGACGTAGCGGAGCCCGAACCAGGTCCCGCTGTCCGATCGAGCGTACAGCAGGACCTGGCCGCTGTCGTCGGGGAGGACGTCGCCCACGGTGACATGGACGGCCCGATCGTCGGCGTCGCCGAACCCGAGCTCCGGGAAGGTCTCCTCGAGGAGGGCCAGATCGTCCGTGAACCCGCCTTGCAGCGGCTCCCATCCGGCCTGGGCGCGGCCGACGGCGGTGAGCATCGAGGTGACCTGCACGTCGTTGGCCTTCCTGCGGGAGCCGAGCAGGCTCGGAAGAGCGATCGCGATCAGCACGGCGACGATGCCGAGGACGACCATGAGCTCGATGAGCGTGAAGCCTGGATCCCGTCGATCGGCCATCGCCCTGCACTCCTGCTCGGAAATTGAAACGGGGACGGGCTTTGCCCGTCCCCGTTTCGTCGGCTGATTGCCGGCTGGTCTTTACCAACCACCCTGCACGTAGCCCGTGGGAGCGCCTGCCGGACAGTCGGCACCACTCAGGTCGGTCGACCCGTAGAAGGTGCCGAGCGACGAGCTCTCCCAGATGGCGAACGTGTTGCCGGACTCGGCGGTCCGCACCATGCAGACGACGTCGCTGCTCGCACCATTCAGGTCGAGGAAGACGCCCGTGGCCGGGTCGGTGGCATGGATGTTCGCGTTGGGCTCGAAAGCGGAGATGTCCGCACCCGTCTGGGTGTAGTCACCGTTGTCGAGCCAGTAGGCCTTCTCTGCCAGGAGCACGTTGCGCAGTTCGGACTGCGCGCTGCGGTCCTGAGCAGACTTTCGGAAGCCGAGGAACGAAGGAATCGCGATCGCGATGAGCACTGCAATGATCATCACCACGACCATGAGCTCGATGAGCGTGAAACCCTCGTCCCGGCGGATGGTCCGCATCATTTGAGGATCCTCCTCAGGATGTCGCTTGCAGGGACGAACATCGTCCCCGGCTGTGTGTATCGGCCGACCGGGCGGGTTCTTGAGGGGTCAGGCTCTACGCCAGGTGCCATTTCCGTGACTACCCGCAGCGGTGATCCGGGCCTGGACGCGCCGGGGCCCCGCTTCGGCGGGGCCCCGGGTGTCCGTCGCCGGCTACTTCTGGATGAGGTTCGCGATGTTGAACATCGGGAGGTACAGGGCGATCAGGATGCCGCCGACCGCGATTCCCATGACGATGATGAGCATCGGCTCGATGAGCGACGTCAGGGCGCTGACCGTGTCGTCGACCTCGTTGTCGTAGAAGTCGGCCACCTTCGACAGCA
>DATHYU010000264.1:0-7519 GCA_035458965.1 Acidimicrobiia bacterium
TGCTGTGCCGGTTGCTGTGCCGGTTGCGGCTGTGGCGGGTGATGAGGAGATCCCGTTGGATCGGCTGCGGGTGCGGATCGCGGAGAACATGGTTCGGTCGAAGCAGACGGCGGCGCATGTGTGGACGTCGGTGGAGGTGGATTACGAGGCGGTGGAGAAGGTTCGGCGGCGTCACAAGGATGCCTTCAAGCAGCGGGAGGGGTTCTCGCTGACGTATATGCCGTTTTTGGCTCGGGCGACGGTGGAGGCGTTGGGGGCGTTCCCGGTGGTGAATTCGTCGTTCTATCTCGAGGAGAGGAAGCGGGTTCAGCATGCTCAGGTGAATCTGGGTGTTGCTGTGGATCTGGATCAGCAGGGGTTGATCGTGATGTCGATCCGGGGTGCGGATGGGTACAGCTTGCGGGGGTTGGCGCGGGAGGTGCGTCGGGTGGCGGACAAGGCGCGGTCGGGCAAGATCGAGCCGGATGACATTTCGGGGTCGTCGTTCACGATCACGAATCCGGGTCCGTTCGGGTCGTTCATGTCGGCGCCGATCATCAATGTGCCGAATGTGGGGATCCTGTCGACGGACACGGTGGTGAAGCGGCCGACGGTGGTGACGCAGGTGGATGGGACGGATGCGTTGGCGATCCATCACATCGGGTATCTGGGGTTGACCTGGGATCATCGGGCGTTCGATGGGTCGACGGCGGTGTTGTTCCTGCGTCGGATCAAGGACGCGATCGAGACCTGGGACTGGGAGCACGAGCTCTCGTGAGCCCCCTCCGGATCCGGTGGCTGGGACGCCTCGCCTACGAGGAGGCGTGGGATCTCCAGCGCGCTCTCCACGAGGGGCGCGTGACCGGCCGTCATCACGACGACTATCTCCTGCTGCTCGAGCATCCGCCGGTCTTCACCGTCGGCCGGTTCGGGGACGGGTCGAACCTCGTCGTCTCCGAGGAGATGGTGGCGGCCCGGGGAGCGGAACTGCACCACGTGGACCGTGGCGGCGACATCACCTTCCACGGGCCCGGTCAGCTCGTCGGGTACCCGATCGTCCATCTCGGCGACAAGCCGGACGTCGTGAAGCATGTCCGCCGCATGGAGGAGGTGCTCATCGCCGCCCTCGCGGATCTCGGCATCGAGGCATGGGCCGAGTCGGGTTACACGGGTGTGTGGACGGAGAAGGGGAAGGTCGCCGCCATCGGGGTCAAGACCTCCCGGCGCGTGACGATGCACGGGTTCGCCGTCAACTGCACGACCGACCTCGACTGGTTCGGTCTGATCAATCCGTGTGGTATCACCGATCGTCCGGTCACCTCCGTGTCCGAGCTGGCGGGCCGGCGGGTGTCGATCGAGGAGATGGTCGCCCTCGTGGTTCCCCACTTCGCCCGGGTCTTCGGGCACGAGCGGCCGGAGGTCCAGGAGGCGGCCTACACCCGTGGGGCGGGTCGCGGCGCCGACGACTTCGAGGTCGACCGTCTCGTCGCCTGCGGCACCTTCAGTCCGGAGGCTCGCGACACGGTCCGGATCACCGTGAAGGGACGGCTGCCGGGGGAGCCCGAGAAGCCGGACTGGATGAAGGTCCGGGCGACGATGGGAGCCGAGTACCGCGATCTGAAGTCACTGGTGCGCGGCCTCGACCTGCACACCGTGTGCGAGGAAGCAGGCTGCCCGAACATCTACGAGTGCTGGACGTCGGGCACCGCCACGTTCATGCTCCTGGGCGACGTCTGCACGAGGGCCTGCGGGTTCTGCGACGTGGCCACCGGACGGCCGGGCGAGGTCGATCTCGGCGAGCCGCTCCGGGTCGCGGAGGCGATCGAGACCATGGGTCTCGAGCACGCCGTGCTGACCTCGGTCAACCGCGACGACCTCCCCGACGGCGGGGCGGGGATCTTCGCCGACAGCATCCGCCGGATCCGCGACCGGCTCCCGGATTGCGACGTCGAGGTCCTGATCCCCGACTTCAAGGGCGACCGGGACGCGCTCGAGACGGTGATGACCGAGAAACCCGCCGTGCTCAATCACAACACCGAGACCGTGCTCCGACTGCAGCGCGACATCCGCACCGCCGCGAACTACGGGAGATCGCTCGCACTGCTCGCTCGGGCCAAGTGGATCAACCCGTCCGGTGCCGTGAAGTCGGGCCTCATCGTGGGCATGGGGGAGACGGAGCAAGAGGTCCTCGGCGCCCTCGCCGATCTCCGCGCCGTCGGGGTCGACATCGTGACGATCGGCCAGTACCTCCGTCCGACGGCCCGGCACCGCCCGGTGCACCGGTACGTCCACCCGGACGAGTTCACCGCGTATGCCGCCCACGGACGGGAGCTCGGCCTGCCCCACGTGGAGTCCGGTCCGCTGGTCCGGTCCTCGTATCACGCCAAGGAGGCGACGGCCGCCGCCGTCGGCTGAGCGCATGCCCGATCACGCTGCCCGCCTCGATCGCCTGCGCGGTCTCATGGCCGACTCGGGGGACGACGTCGCGCTGCTGTCGGTGGGTGCGGACCTTCCCTATCTGACCGGCTACGAGGCCATGCCGCTCGAACGGCTCACGATGCTCGTCGTTCCGGGCGACGGAGAGCCGACGCTCGTCGTCCCGCGCCTCGAGGCGCCGCGCGTGGACGACCCGTCGGGTGCGTTCGTGGTTCGGGCGTGGGACGAGACGGAGGATCCCGTCGCGATCGTCGCCGGCCTGGTGCCGGGCGCCGGCCGCGCCCGCATCGGCGACACGACCTGGTCCGTCTTCCTCCTCGGCCTCCAGGCGGCCCTGCCGGGCATGGAGTTCGCTCCGGCATCGGGGCTCATGCGCCGGCTGCGCGTCCGCAAGGACATCGAGGAGGTCGCACGGCTTCGCGAGGCGGCGGCGGCGGCGGACCGTGCCATGGGACGCCTCGACGAGGTGCAGTTCTCCGGGAGGACGGAGCGGTCACTCTCGCACCTCATCGGTGAGATGCTCCTCGACGAGGGCCATGACGAGGTGTCCTTCGCCATCGTGGCCTCGGGGCCGAACGGGGCCTCTCCCCACCACGAGCCGGGGGACCGGGTCGTCGAGGTCGGTGACACCGTCGTCGTCGACTTCGGCGGCCGGCGCGCCGGGTACTGCTCCGACACCACGCGGACCTTCCAGGTGGGCGAGCCGCCGGTGCCCGTCGTCGAGGCCTTCGCGGTGCTCGAGGAGGCGCAGCGGGCCGCGGTCGATGCCGTCCGTCCGGGGATCGAGGCCCAGGAGGTCGATCTCGTGGCACGGCGCATCATCGCCGACGCCGGGCTCGGCGAGCACTTCATCCATCGGACCGGCCACGGGATCGGCATGGAGACCCACGAGCACCCGTATCTGGTCGAGGGCAACGACGAGGTCCTCGAGCCGGGCATGGCCTTCTCGGTCGAGCCGGGGATCTACGTCCCCGGTGCCTTCGGCATGCGGATCGAGGACATCGTGGTCGTCACCGACTCGGGGGTGGAGGCGCTCAATCGCACGGAGCACGGGCTCCACCACGTCCACTAGTCCGGGCGTTCCCGCAGGCGTTTAGCCTGTCGCCCACTCGGACCGGGAGAATCGGACGTGGACGTCGAACAGGTGGCCGTCAACACCATCAAGACCCTGGCGATGGACGGGGTGCAGCGGGCGGCCTCGGGGCATCCCGGGATGCCGATGGGCATGGCGGACGTCGCCACGGTGCTGTGGTCGCGTTTCCTGTGCGTCGACCCGACCGATCCGGAGTGGCCGGATCGCGATCGATTCGTGCTCAGCAACGGGCACGGGTCGATGCTCCTCTACGCCCTCCTCCACCTCTCGGGGTTCCCGCTCTCGCTCGAGGATCTGCGGAACTTTCGCCAGTGGGGGTCGGTGACCGCAGGCCATCCCGAGCGTGAGCCGCATCTCGGCATCGAGATGACGACGGGCCCCCTCGGACAGGGCTTCGGCACCGCGGTAGGCATGGCGATCGCCGAGGCGCACCTCCGCGGGGTGTTCGGCCCGGAGCTCGTGGACCATCGGACGTTCGCGTTCGTGTCGGACGGGGACCTCATGGAGGGCATCTCGTCGGAGTCCGCCTCCCTGGCCGGGCACCTCGGCCTTGGCAGGATCACGTACATCTACGACGACAACGAGATCTCGATCGGCGGCTCGACGGACGTCACGTTCACGGAGTCCGTCGCCGATCGGATGGCCTCGTTCGGCTGGCACACCGTCGACGTCGACGGGCACGATCGACCGGCGCTCGCCGAGGCGCTCGCCGAGGCGGTGGCCGTCGAGGACCGCCCATCGCTCGTCATCGCCCACACGCACATCGCGCACGGATCGCCGAACCTCCAGGACACGGCGGAGTCCCACGGGAGCCCGCTCGGGGCGGACGAGGTCGCCGCGACCAAGGAGGCGATCGGCTGGCCCGCCGACGCCGAGTTCCGCGTTCCGGACGAGGCCCGGGCGTTCTTCGCCGACGCCATGGCCCGGGGGACGGAGCAGCGGACGGCGTGGGAGGCGCGTCGCGACGAGGCCTTCGCCGCCGATCCCGATCTCGCCACCCGGTGGGGTGCGTACTTCGGCCCCGCAGCCGTGTCGGTCCCCGACATCGCGGTGGAGCCGGGGACGAAGGTGGCCACACGAAAGTCCTCGGGGCGGGCCATCAACGCGCTCGCCGCCGCCGTGCCCGGCCTGATGGGGGGAGCCGCCGACCTCGCGCCCTCCACGAACACCACCATCGACGGTGCAGAGGAGTTCCAGATCGGCTCGCGAACGGGTCGGAACTTGCGCTTCGGCGTCCGTGAGCACGCCATGGCGGCAGCCGTCAACGGGATGGCGATCCACGGAGGGGTTCGGCCGTACGGGGCGACCTTCATGGTGTTCTCGGACTACATGCGGCCATCGATCCGTCTCGCGGCCCTGATGGGCGCCCCGAGCATCTTCGTCTTCACGCACGACTCGGTGTTCCTCGGCGAGGACGGTCCGACCCACCAGCCGGTCGAGCATCTCGCGGGCCTTCGGGCGATCCCGAACCTCCGCACGCTCCGTCCCGGGTCGGCTGCCGAGACAGCCGAGGCCTGGGTGATGGCGCTGGAGCGGACGAGCGGTCCGACGGCCATCGTGCTGACCCGCCAGTCGCTCCCCGAGAAGGCCGGGGTCGGCGGTCCGGCCGTGCGGCGCGGCGGCTACGTGGTGCGCGACGGCGACGCCGTCGTGCTCGTCGCAACCGGCTCCGAGGTGTGGGTGGCCCTCGAGGCGGCGGAGCTCCTGGAGGGGCGTGGTGTCGGCGCCCGGGTCGTGAGCATGCCGTCGGTCGAGCTCTTCTGCGAGCAGGACGACGACTACCGGAGCGACGTGCTGGGCAGGGCCATCCCGCGGGTCTCCGTCGAGGCCGCGTCGACGTTCGGGTGGGAACGCATCACGGGCCTCCGGGGTCTGCGGATCGGCATCGACCGCTTCGGCGTCTCGGCCCCGTGGGAGCGCATCGCCGAGGAGTGGGGATTCACGCCCGAGAAGGTCGCCGACCGCGTCGCGACCTGGCTGGAAGCCTCGAGCTAGGACGGCAGACGGCGGAGACCCGGCATCGTGAGCCGTGTGGGCGGCGGAACCGCCCGAGCTCAGTCCCTTCGCGGCTCGATGTAGCCCTCGGCCTCGAGGTGGAGGATCAGGCGGTGGGCCGCCTCTTCGGGCGTCATCTCCGACGTGTCGAGCACGACATCGGCGTCGGTGGGCTCCTCGTACGGATCCGAGATCCCCGTGAACTCCTTGATGATCCCCGCCCGCGCCTTGGCGTACAGGCCCTTGCGGTCGCGCTGCTCACAGACCGCGAGCGGCGTCGCCACGTGCACGAGGACGAACCCGCCGACGGGTTGAATCGTGGAGCGGACGATCTGGCGAACCTCGTCGTAGGGAGCGATCGGGGCGCAGATCGCAATGCCGCCGTTCTTCGTGATCTCCGAGGCCACGAAGCCGATCCGCTGGATGTTCAGGTCGCGATGCTCCTTCGAGAACCCGAGCTCCGACGAGAGGTTCTTGCGGACGATGTCGCCATCGAGGAGCGTCACGGGCCGGCCGCCCATCTCGAGCAGCTTGACGAGCAGGACGTTGGCCACCGTGGACTTGCCCGAGCCCGACAGGCCGGTGAAGAACACCGTGAAGCCCTGCTTGCTCCGGGGCGGGTGGGTGCGGCGCAGCTCCTCGGCCACTCTGGAGAAGGTGAACCATTCGGGGATCTCGCGGCCGTCGGCGAGCCGGGAGCGCAGTTCGGTGCCCGAGATCGAGGCGGTGACGGTTCCCTCGGGAAGCTCGTCGACGGGGGAGTAGCGGTCCTCCCCGGGCACGTAGGCCATCATGCGGAAGTCGACCATCTCGACCCCGATCTCGTCGGCGTGCCGGCGCATGAGGTCCTGGGCCTCATACGGCCCATAGAACGGTGTGCCCTGGGAGTCGCTCCCCGGACCGGCGTGATCTCGGCCCACGATGAAGTGGGTCACCCCGTGGTTGCGGCGGATGAGGGCGTGCCACACGGCCTCGCGCGGTCCGCCCATCCGCATCGCCAGCGGGAGCAGTGACAGCTCGGCGGTGTTCGCCGGGTACCGGTCCATGATCGCCTGGTAGGCGCGCACGCGGGTGTAGTGGTCGACATCGCCGGGCTTCGTCATGCCGACGACGGGGTGGATGAGCAGGTTCGCCTCGACGTCCTTGGCCGCGCGCACGGTGAGTTCGAGGTGGGCGCGGTGCATCGGGTTGCGGGTCTGGAAGGCGACGATCTTGCGCCACCCGCGCTTTCGGAATCGATCCCGCACCTCGCGAGGGCTCATGCGGAGGGTCTTGTAGTCGTAGTGGTGGGGGGGCTCGAGGCCTTCGACCCGGCCGCCGACGTACCACGGGTTCGAGTGGTTCAGCAGATACGCGACGCCAGGGTGCTCGGGGTTGGTGGTCCCGAAGACGTGCTCCGCCTCCCGTTCGAGGTCGGGCTGCCAGACGTCCTCGACGTGGACCACCGCCATCATGACGCCCTCGTCGTCGCGGAGGGCGAGGTAGGACCCGGGCCCGAGGCTCCTCGCCGTGGCCGCGTCGACGTCGAGCGTGATCGGCATCGGCCACAGGGTCCCGTCGTCGAGCCGGAGATCGTCGACCACGCGGTCGTAGTCCGCCCGCGAGAGGAATCCGGTGAGCGGGGAGAACCCGCCGTTCATGAGCAGCTCGAGGTCGCAGAGCTGGCGCGCGGTGAGGTCCCACGAAGGAAAGTCGCGGGAGGCCTTCTTGATCTCCTCGGTCCGGAACGCATCGACCATGAGGTCGACGAGCGAGCCGCCGTGCGGGGTGATCAGGCTGTCGGTCACGGTGATGCTTCCTTCGTTCGCGAGTGATCGCTCGATGTCATGGGAATCTCCCACATGGTAGGGCGCCGTGGGGCTGGCCCATCGCCGTCCTTGTAACGTGGCGCCGACCCCGATCCCGGAGCTCGCGTGGATCTCAGTCCGTCGGTCGTGCTCGCCATGTGGGCGGCCGGCCTCGCCGCCGCGGTCGCCGTCGTCGCCTGGTGGGACGTCGTCGGCCCCGGCTACATAT
>DATHYU010000265.1:0-11426 GCA_035458965.1 Acidimicrobiia bacterium
CGGCCTCGGCCGCCGTGAGCGCCCTCGCGCCGCCGGTCACACCCGGGCAGCTCGCGGCAGCCGCCTCGGCGCTGGCCGCCGTCGGGCTGACCGGCGTCGGCGGCATCGTGTCGACCGCAGGCGGGTGCTGGGCCGGCCCCGGCAGCGAGCTCGATGCCCTGATCTCCGCGGCGCCGGAGCTTCCCATCGACGTCGGCGTGCTCGTGATCGCCCACACCCCCGACGACCTCACCAGGGCCGCGGAGCGCATCGGCGACGCCGGTGGCCGGCTCAGATTCCTCGGGTGGAAGGCGTTCTCCGATGGCTCTCTCGGTGGGCACACGGCCGCCATGCACGAGCCCTTCAGCGATCGTCCCGACACTCGCGGAACCCACCGGCTCGATCCGGCATGGGCACGAGACATGGCCCTCGCGTCGGTGCGGCTCGGCGGCCGGGTGGCCATCCACGCCATCGGCGACGCGGCCAACGGCGCGGTCCTCGACGTCATGGAGGACCTCATCGGTGACGGTGTCGACCCTGCCCTGCTGCGGGTCGAGCATGCCTCCGTGCTCACGGCGGACGACATCACCCGCTTCGGACGACTCGGCGTCACGGCCTGCGTCCAGCCCGCCTTCCTCGCGTCGGAGACCTCGTGGCTGGAGAAGCGGCTCGGTCCCGAGCGCATGAGCCGCACCTATCCGTTCCGCTCGCTCCTCGATGCGGGAGCGCCGATCGCCGGGTCGTCCGATTGTCCTGTCGAGCCTCCGCACCCGCTCTGGGGGATCGCCGCCGCACGAGACCGGGCGGGACTGGTGCCCGAGGAGGCGCTCGACGCCGACGAGGCCTTCGCGCTGTTCACCACCGGCGCCGCAACGGCGATGGGCGCCGATGCCGGCCTGTCACCGGGGTCACCCGCAGATCTCGTCGTCCTCGACACGGATCCCCGGTCCGCCCCCGACGAGCTCCGCACCGCCCGGGTCCTGGCGACCTACGTCGACGGCGAGCGTGTCGCCACCCCCGACCCGGCCGCTGCCTGGATCGCCTGAGGTCCCCCGGTTCCGTCCGTTGTCGCGCTAGCGTGCCGACCCGTCATGAGCGCCAACGGCACGCGACCCGCTCTGCTCCTCGAGGAGCTCTTCTCCGGCGACGGGCCCTACGCCCGCATCGCCGCGGACTTCGTTGCGAGCACCTGCTCGGCCTGCGGCGGTCAGGTCGACCGCGAGGGGTCGGAGCACCACGACGCCGGATACCTCTGCACGCCGTGCCGGGTCCGCCTCGTCGGCGCCTGACTAGCGGTAGACGCGGACGAGGCCCTCGACGTAGGCCGCAGGGCGCTCCTCGCCCTCGATCTCGATGGTCGTGCCGTACTTCAGCTGGATGCCGCCGTCGCCGGTCGGGTCCGCGGCCAGGAGCACCGCCCGGGCACGCACCCGAGACCCGGCTTCGACGGGGGTGATGAAGCGCAGCTTGTCGAGTCCGTAGTTGATCGACATGCGGACGCCGTCGACCGCGGGCGGGAACCCTCGCAGGAGCCGAGGCAGCAGCGACAGGGTCAGGTAGCCGTGGGCGATGGGACCGCCGAAGGGGCCCGCGTCGGCCGCGTCGCCGGCCTGGTGGATCCACTGGTGGTCCTCGGTGACGTCGGCGAAGCGATCGATCCGCGACTGATCGATCGTCACCCAGTCGCCGACGCCCACCTCGTCGCCGACAGCGACGCGAAGACCTTCGACCGTCACCGACCCAGGCGCTCCCGGACCGGACCGAGGACGTCCTCGGGCTCGGCGTGGCGGCCCGTCGCCTTCTTGCTGTAGACGAGGTCGTCGCCGAGGGTGACCTCGAACACGCCACCGCGCGATGGAATCACGGTGACGTCACCTATGAGGTGCTCGAACTCCCCGAGCAGGGCCTCGACCATGCGCACGGCACGGTCCCGATAGCCTCAAGAGGAGCAGTACTCGAGCGTGAGGGCGGGTTTGTCGCTCATGCCGGCGACGGTAGCCGACCGGGAGCACCTACCCATGACCGAGCGGATCTACGCCCACGACGGAGAGGCCACGTCGATGGAGGCGACGGTCGTCGACGTCGACGGCGACGCCGTGCTCCTCGACCGGACCGTCTTCTATCCGGGTGGCGGCGGCCAGCCCTGTGATCTCGGGACGGTCGCCGGATCGACCGTCACCGAGGTGTTCGCGGACGAACGCGGGGTGTGGCACCGGATCGACGGGACGCCGCCTTCGATCGGCGACGTCGTGACCGGGGAGATCGACGCCGGGCGCCGGCGCACCTTCAGCCGGATGCACACCGTCAAGCACGTGCTCATGGGCGTGATCCGCGATCTCTTCGACGCTCCTGCGAGCGGCGGGGCGAGCATCTCGGCGGAGGAATGCCGGATCGACTTCGACCTTCCCGGCTGGCAGACCGAGTACCGGGCGATGATCGAGGAGGGCCTCGCCCGGGAGCTGGCCGCCGACCATCCCATCGAGATCTCCTTCATGAGCCGCGCCGAGGCCGACGCCGACCCGACGATCATCGGGACCAGGGAGAGCCTGCTCGCCGACGACATCGAGACGGTCCGCATCGTCGACATCGTCGGGATCGATCGCCAGGCCGACGGCGGCACCCACGTGCGCTCGACCGCCGAGGTCGGTGCCGCCCGGATCCGCAAGGTCGAGAACAAGGGCAAGGGGTTCCGCCGCTTCCGCATCGTGCTGGACGACTGATCGGATTCCCCCTTGCCGCCCCGCAGCGGGGAAGATGGGGGCCTGCCGACGAGAGGGTCACGATGGAGATGGAATATCGGCGCCTCGGACGCGCAGGGATCAGGGTGAGTGCGCTGTCGTACGGCTCGTGGCTGACCTTCGGCAGCCGCCAGGCCGTGGAGCAGAGCATCCAGTGCATGGACGTCGCCTACCAGGCGGGCGTCAACTTCTTCGACAACGCCGAGGTCTACGCCCACGGCGAGTCGGAGCGGGTGATGGGCCAGGCCCTTCGCGAGCTGGGCTGGCCGCGCCACTCGTATCTCGTGTCGACGAAGTTCTACTGGGGCATCCACGGCGAGACCCCCAACGCGTACTTCACGCTGAACCGCAAGTACCTCCTCGAGGCGATCGACCAGTCGCTGGAGCGTCTCGGCCTGGAGCACGTCGACCTGGTCTTCTGCCATCGCCCGGATCCCGAGACCCCCATCGAGGAGACCGTGTGGGCGATGTCCGACATCGTCGCGTCCGGCAAGGCCCTCTACTGGGGCACCTCGGAGTGGTCCGCCGCCGACATCCGCGCCGCCTGGGAGATCGCCGAGCGCCACTCGCTCCGCAAGCCCGTGGTCGAGCAGCCCGAGTACAACCTCTTCAACCGGACCAAGGTGGAGAAGGAGTACACCCGGCTCTACGAGGACCTCGGCATCGGCCTGACGACGTGGAGCCCCCTCGCGTCCGGCCTCCTCACCGGCAAGTACGCCGACGGCATCCCGGAGGGCAGCCGCGGCGAGAACGTCGAGTGGCTCCAGAAGCAGCTGACCGATGCGGACGCGAACGCCAAGGTCGCCGAGCTGAAGACCGTCGCCGACGACATCGGCTGCTCGCTCGCCCAGCTCGCCGTGGCCTGGACGGTGTCGAACCCCGACGTCAGCACGGTGCTGCTCGGAGCGAGCCGCGTCGAGCAGGTCGAGGAGAACCTGAAGGCCCTCGAGGTCGTCCCCGAGCTCACCGACGAGCGCCTGGCGCGCATCGAGGAGATCTTCGGACGGGCATAGGCGGCGCACCCGGCCGGGGCGACCGCTACCGGGCGAGGGCCCTCACGAGCCGGCGGTGGAGCTCGGCCCGGAGGGCCTCGTCCCAGGCGGCGGGATCGGCCCGCAGGTGGGACGTGAGGTCGTCCCGATTGTCGAGACGGGCCGCCGGGACCGACACGATCGTTCCCCCGGTCGCGATGTCGATCGACCCGGGGTCGCGGGCGTGCCCGAGCATCCAGTCGATGTCGTCGCAGCCGTACTCCTGACGCATCACGGTCTCCGGCACGCCGTGATGCAGGGTCGAGCCCTCCAGGCCGGCCACGGCCCGCTCCCGGTTGCGACGCCGGCTGTCCTCGGCGTCCACCCAGACGTAGAGCACGCGTGCCCGCTCCAGGATCGCCGGAGGGAACTGGCCGAGCGCGTGGCGATATCCGAACGGCGCCTCGAGCGGCAGCGGCGCGCCGGTGGGGCCTCCCCGGGCGAACTCGACGACGAGCGTCGCCGCCACCGGGTCCCATGCGCTGACGGCGTCGTCTACCGCCGACGCGATCCGCCGTGCCTCGGCAGCGAGCGGCGCCGCCAGGATCGGCCGCAGGTCGGAGCCCAGGGCGGGCAGGCCGACCTCGGCACGGATGTGATCGATGCGGTCGAGCAGCCCGCCGGCGGTCGGGACCGGGGGCGAGCCCCCGCCGAGGGCGACGGCCACGTCGGCGGCGAGCAGGCGGGTCAGGACCGTCCACTCGCGCGGGTCCGCGAAGGGCTCGTCCATGCCGGCGAAGAACGTCGGCGGCCGGCCGGCGAGCAGCGCCGCCTCGTCGGCCACCCTCATGGCGTGCACGTAGGGGTAGTCGTCGAGATGGACGGGACGGCCGAGACCGAGCCGGGAGGCCTCATCCGTGTCGAGCGCATCGAGGTACCGGCGGATCTCCGACTTCCCCGACGCCGGGAGCGCGAGCAGGAAGAGGACGTCGAGCCTCCGGCCTGTCACGGGATCACCCGCCCCTCCATGCCGCCGGCGACCTCCACGACCTGGCCCGTGACATGGCCCGAGATGCGGTCCGAGGCCAGGGCCACGACGACGGCGGCGACATCCTCTGGAGTCGCCAGCTTCTTGAGCGACATGGTCGCCGTCGCCCGTTCCACGTGGTCGGGGTCGATCCCGGCGGCGACCCGGCGCGGCGTGGCCGTCCACCCCGGGGCGACGGCATTCACCCGGACCCCGTCGCCGATCCGGGAGGCCTCGTTCTTGAGCGACCGCAGCAGCCCCGACGAGATGGCGCCCTTGGCGGCGGCATAGTCGGCGTGCCCGGCCTCGCCGTGGATGCCGGCGGTCGAGGCGACGAGCACGAGTGATCCCCGACCCGTGCGTGCGGCGTGCCCGAGGAAGGCGCGGGCCGTCGTGAAGGCGACGGTGAGATTGGCGGTGACGGTCTCCGCCCAGCGGACGGGATCCATCTCCCAGAGCGCGACGTCGGCCGCCGGATACGCACCGGCGTTGGCGACGCAGACATCGAGACGTCCGAGGGCGGCGGCGGCGCCGTCGACCAACTCGACGGCCGCTTCTGCGGACGTCAGATCGGCGTGATGGGCCGAACCACCGATCTCGTCGGCGAGGGCCGCCGCCGCCTTCCCCGACGAGCGGTGATGGACGCCCACCCGGGCGCCCTCGGCGGCGAAGGCCCGGCAGATGGCCGACCCGATGCCCCCGGCACCGCCGGTGACGAGGACGCCTGCGCCGTCGAGTCCCGTCTCCATGGATGGCGAGCCTACCGACGGCGCGGAGGCCTGTCCGGGCCGCCTCGGGGAGGGCCGGCGGACGAGGGTACGAAAGCGAACCGGGCACAATCACCGGGACCCACCGAACGGAGAGCCATGGCCGTGCCGCTGCCCGACCCGCTCAAGACCATCCTCGACGGCAAGAACTTCGCCCATCTCACGACGCTCGACCCGGACGGGACCCCACAGGCGACGGCGATGTGGGTGACCCGGGACGGCGACCGCATCGTGTTCAACACGGCGAAGGGGAGGCGCAAGTGGCACAACCTGCGCAACGATCCGCGGGTCGCGATCTCGATCTCCCCCGCCGACCGGCCGTATGTGAACTTCTCGATCACGGGCCGGGTCGTCGAGATGCGGACCTCCGACGGCAAGGAGTTCATCGACCGGCTCTCGGAGAAGTACACCGGGAACGCCGAGTACCAGCATCTGACCCCGGGAATGGTGCGCGTCACCGTGGTCGTGGAGCCCGAGCGCATCGCCTCCTGGTGATCATCGAGGTCTGGGCCGACTACGTCTGCCCGTGGTGCTACCTGGCACTCGATCGGGCCGACCACCTCGCTGCGGCCCATGGCGCCGAGATCCGCTGGCGACCCTTCGAGCTCCATCCGGAGACCCCCGTCGACGGAGCCCCGGTCCCGGGCGGACGGCTTCCGAACGTCGCCCGTGACGAGCTCAGGGAGGAGCTGGCCCGAGCCGGCCTGCCCGTGGCGCGGCGGAGGAGGCTGGCGAATTCCGCCCGGGCCCTGGCGCTGTCGGCCTGGGCCTCAGACCGGCCGGAATGGCCGGTCCTGCACCGCCGCCTCTTCGACGCCTGTTGGGCCGAAGGGCGGGACCTCGGGGATCCCGAGGAGCTCGTCGCCATCGCCACGGAGTCGGGCATCCCCCGCGCAGGGGCGGAGGAGGCCGTCGCCTCGGGCTGGGGGCGAGACCTCCTCGCCATCGCCCGCGATCGGGCCCTCGACCTCGGGATCGGCGCCACGCCGGGCTGGCACTTCGGCAACGGTGTCGTCCTCGTCGGCGCCCATCCTCCGGCGGTGTTCGAACGGGTCATCGGCCGCCTCGGCGGCTGACCGCCGGCGACCCCTTCCGGCCGGGCCGTCGAGTCGGTACGGTCGGGCCATGCCGGCACGACGCTTCTTCACGCCCCAGCTCTTCTCGTTCATCCGCGACCTCGCCGACAACAACGACCGGGAGTGGTTCAAGGCGAACCAGGACCGGTTCGAGGAGGTGGTGCGCGAGCCCGCCCTCGACTTCATCGAGGAGTTCGCCGAGCCGCTGCTGAAGGTCTCCCCCCACTTCACGGCCGATCCGCGCAAGGTCGGCGGGTCGCTCTTCCGGATCCAGCGCGACACCCGCTTCTCGAAGGACAAGACGCCCTACAAGACGCATGTCGGCATCCACTTCCGCCACGTGGCCACCAAGGACGACGTGCACGCCCCCGGCCTCTATCTCCACCTCGAGCCTCGCGGCTCGTTCGCCGCGCTCGGGCTCTGGCGGCCCTCCACCGCGCACGCCTACGCCATCCGCGAGGCCATCGCCGAGAACCCTGCGGCCTGGGCGAAGGCCGCACACGGCACGCGGTTCAAGGACATGTACGGCGACCTCGACGGGGAGTCCTTGAAGCGGCCGCCGCGCGGGTTCGACGCCGACCATCCCCTCATCGAGGACCTCAAGCGCAAGGACTTCATCGCCTCCACCCGGCTGACGCAGACCCAGGTGACCTCCGCCGACTTCATGAAGACCTACGTCGCCACCGTGAAGGCGGGGACCCCCTTCGTCCGGTACCTGACGGAATCCATCGGGCTGGCGTTCTAGCGCCGGGGATCACCCGAGCGCCCGATCGAGGTCCTCGATCAGGTCGTCCACGTGCTCGATGCCGACGGAGAGCCGAACGAGGTCCGCCGGGACCTCGAGCGGCGTGCCGGCCACGGAGAGATGCGTCATCGTGGCCGGGACCTCGATCAACGACTCGACGCCTCCGAGGCTCTCGGCGAGGAAGAACAGCTCGGTCGCCTCGGCGACCCGGTTCGCCGCCTCGACGCCGCCGTGGGGACGGAACGAGACCATGCCGCCGAAGGCGTCCATCTGCCGATGGGCGACCGCATGGCCGGGGTGCGACGGGAGGCCCGGGTAGACGACCTCGGCGACGGCGGCGTGGGCGGACAGGAACTCGGCGATCGCCGCGGCGTTCGAGCAGTGCCGCTCCATGCGCACCGCCAGGGTCTTGAGGCCGCGGAGCACGAGATAGGCATCGAAGGGTCCGGGCACCGGCCCGGCGGCGTTCTGGAGGAACCGCAGCCGCTCATGGAGCTCGCCCGAGGCCGTGACGAGCGCGCCACCCACGACGTCGGAGTGCCCGCCGAGGTACTTCGTGGTCGAGTGGAGCACGACGTCGGCGCCGAGCGACAGCGGCCGCTGCAGGTACGGCGTGGCGAACGTGTTGTCGACGACCAGGAGCGCCCCGGCGCCGTGGGCGACCTCCGCGATCGCCGCGATGTCGGCGATGCGCAGGAGCGGGTTCGTGGGCGTCTCGACCCAGACGATCGCCGTCTCGGGCCGGATCGCCGCGGCGACGGCATCGAGGTCGGTGGGATCGGCGACGTCGTGGCCGAAGCCCTGCCCGCCGAGCACCCGGGCGACGAACCGGAAGGTGCCGCCGTAGGCGTCGTTCGGCATGAGGATCCGCTGCCCCGGCTCGAGGAGGTACCCGAGCAGCGCCGTGGCCGCCATCCCGCTCGCCGTGGCCACCGTCCCGCCGTCACCCTCGACATCGACGCCCTCGAGCGCGGCGAGGGCTGTCTGGAGCGCCGTGCGGGTGGGATTGTCCGTGCGCGAGTACTCGTACCCGGCGTGGACGCCCGGCGACGCCTGGGCGTAGGTGCTCGTCACGTGGATGGGCGTCACCACGGCGCCCGTCGTCGGATCGGGATCCTGGCCCGCATGGATGGCGTCGGTCTCGAACCGATACCGCGTCATACGTCGAGACCCAGCGGGTTGCCCGCGTCGTCGAGGAAGCCCTCGGCGCGCATCCACTCGTCGTCGAAGATCTTCGACAGGTAGTTGCGGCCGCCGTCGGGGAGGATCACCACGACGAGCTCGTCGGGGTGTCGCACGGCGGCCCGCAGGGCGCCGACGACCGCCATGCCGCACGAGCCCCCGACGAGCAGCCCCTCGTCGTTCACGAGGCGGCGGGTCATGTGGAAGGCCTCGGCGTCGGTGACGACCTCGTACTCGTCCACCACCGAGGGATCGAAGGTGCCCGGCCAGAAGTCCTCGCCGACGCCCTCCGTGAGGTAGGTCGTCACCTCGTCCTCGGACTCGGCGGTGTAGATGGAGCCGAGGGGGTCGACACCGACGATCGTGATCCCCTCGTTGCGGCCCTTGAGGTACCGCGCCGTCCCGGTGACGGTGCCGCCCGTGCCGAGGCCGATCACGACCACGCCGACCTGACCATCCGTCTGGTCCCAGATCTCGGGGCCGGTCGTCTGGACGTGCGCCTCGGGGTTCGCCGGGTTGGCGTACTGGTTCGGACGGTAGTGGCCGGGCCGTGCTGCGAGCCGCTCGGCGACGGAGTAGTAGGAGTCGGGGTGCTCGGGAGGAACGTTGGTGGGGCAGACGACGACCTCGGCTCCGTACGCGCGCAGCAGGTCCTGCTTCTCCTTCGACTGCTTGTCGGCCATGACGGCGATCAGCCGATAGCCCTTGATCGCGGCGACGATGGCGAGGCCGACACCGGTGTTCCCGCTCGTCGGCTCCACGATGGTGTCGCCCGGCGTCAGCCATCCCTCGCGCTCGGCGCGCTCGATCATCCCGAGACCGATCCGGTCCTTGATCGACCCGCCGGGATTCAGGTACTCCACCTTCGCCACCACGTTCCCCGGCGGATGGAGTCGCGACAGGCGCACCAGCGGGGTGTTCCCGATGACCGACACGATGTCGTCGTGGATATGCATCCCGGCGGAGGGTAGAGGGCGCGCGTACCCTCGGGCCATGCGAACCGAGTTCCTGTTCACCGCCATCTACCAGTACACCGAGCCGCCGAGCCTCACGGCGGGGCTGCTCCACGGCGTCGGGACGGGCCGGGTCGAAGGGCCCCGGATCACCGGCGACGTGCGATTCTCGAACCGGGCGAGGCACCGGGCCGACGACGTCTTCGAGCCGGACGTCACGGGGGCCATCACGACCGACGACGGCGCCGTGATCCACTTCGAGACCCGGGGCGTCAGCTCGGCACCCGACGACGGCGGGACCCGAATCCTCTCGCTGTGGACGCGGTTCAGGACCGACGACCGGCGCTACCAATGGCTCGTCGACGTGATGACGTACGAAGAGGGCGCCATCGGTCCCGATGGGACGATCCGGACCCGGGGGCATGCGTGCCTCCCCACCCGGCCGGACCACCCTTGAGCCGTGGTTCGGGGCCTGATACCGTACCCCGACCCCACCGGGGGTGGGGTTGGAGGTACACTGGCGATGAAACCCGAGCACAAGACGTCGGCCCTCAACCGTCTGAAGACCGTGCGCGGTCACCTCGACGCCGTCATCGGCATGATCGAGGACGAGCGCTACTGTCCCGACATCATGAAGCAGGTGTCCGCCCTCCAGGGCTCCCTGGAGAAGGTGAACCGCGTGCTGTTGCAGAACCACGTCGAGACCTGCGTCCTGCACGCCGTCCACGAGGGCCGCAGCGCCGGCATCGTGGACGAGCTGATGGAGACCCTCCGGTATGCCCCCGGCGTCACCGGCCCGACCCAGGAGAGCCCATGACCGACACGACCCTTTCCGTCCCCGAGATCCACTGCGGCCACTGCAAGTCCTCGATCGAGAGCGCCGTCTCGGCCCTCGACGGCGTGGCGTCTGCCACCGTCGACATCGCTCAGGCCACCGTCGCGGTGTCCTATGACGATCCCGCCTCGCTCGAGGCGATCGTCTCGGCGATCGAGGACCAGGGATACGCGGTCCCCGCCCAGTCCTGACCCGAGGAGCACCATGGCCGGCAACGAGACCGTCACCTTCGACGTCGAGGGAATGACCTGCGCCTCGTGCGCGATGCGGATCGAGCGCGTCCTCGGCAAGCAGGAGGGCGTCACGTCCGCCGTCGTGAACTTCGCAGGCCAGGAGGCTCGCATCGAGATCCTCGACGGAACCGACGTCGCCGGGCTCGAGGCGGCCGTCGCCAGACTCGGGTACTCGGCGACCCGGGTGACCGCGGACGACGAGCGCGAGAGCATCGTCGAGCGATACGACGCCGAGACGCGCTTCCAGGGCCGCAACGCCATGGCCGCCGCGGCCTTCACGATCCCGGCCTTCGTGCTGACCATGTTCGGCCCCGACGCGACGTGGGTGACCGCTCTCGTCTGGGCGCTCGTGACCCCGGTCGAGTTCGTCTTCGGCTGGCAGTTCCACCGCAATGCCGCCATCCGTCTCCGATCCTTCGGGGCGAACATGGACACGCTGGTCTCGATGGGCACGCTGGCCGCCTACACCTACTCCATATGGGCGTTCTTCGCCGACAAACCGGTCTTCTTCGAGACCGCGGCATGGATCATCACGTTCATCCTCCTCGGCCGTTTCTTCGAGGCGCGGTCCAAGGGCCGGGCATCCCAGGCGATCGCACGGCTGCTCGAGCTCGGGGCGAAGGAAGCCCGGGTCCTTCGCGACGGGGCCGAGGTCACGGTGCCCATCGACGACGTCCAACCGGGCGACGTCATGGTGGTGCGGCCCGGTGAGAAGGTGCCGACAGACGGACGCATCGTCCGCGGCGGTTCCTCCTTCGACGAGTCGATGCTCACGGGCGAGTCTCAACCGGTCGACAAGGGACCGGGCGACGAGGTGTTCGCCGGGAGCATCAACGGGCGCGGCGCCCTCGAGATCCGCGTCACGAAGCAGTACCGCGACACCACGCTGGCGCGCGTCATCCACCTGGTCGAACAGGCCC
>DATHYU010000266.1:0-2047 GCA_035458965.1 Acidimicrobiia bacterium
TCATGATCGTGAAGAAATGTCAGCGATGACGACAGCGTTCACCCGCGGGAAGCGGGGCCGGACAGGCGCAGGAAACGTATCCCTTCATCATCCATCTCACGGTACCACGGCGGCTCAGGCGTCGATCACGAGCGGATTCGCCGGGTCGTCGGCCCTGGAGATATCAGCCGACCCGGCGCGGCACCTCCGATCCCGGGCGGTGTCGCTGCGCGAGGTGGTCGCCTCCGTCGTGGGCCGGGCCCACCAGCCGAGTGTGCGCCGCGAGGTCGCCATCGAGGCGATCCGGCCTGCTCGCACGGGGTCACGACGGTGACGGCCGACCCGACTCGAGCGCGAGGACGGGCTGCGATCAGCCGCCGCTCGGCACCGACCACGGGACACGCGACTCGTCTCCACCGGGGACGACGACCTGATGGACCCGCCAGTCCCCGGCCGCCGACCCGGTCAGACGGAACACCACCTCGCCGTCGATCCCGGCGACCTCGGCCGGCACCTCTGCCGTCGTCCCGAGGATGTCGGCATCCCCGAAGGTCACCGTTCCGCTCAGGTCGATGAGGAACACGTCGTACCGGTCGGCGCTCACCATCACCTGATCGAAGCGATACCAGGGGTCGATCGTCCGGCCGTCGGCGTCCCATGCGTCCCGCAATTCCGCCTCGATGGCGCCGGTGTCTTCGGCGACTCCGATCAGTCGCCCGTACCCGGCGAGGTCGAGATCCTGCTCGAGCGTCGCCTGGGCGTCGGGATCCAGCGCCAGCCACACGGTCATGAAGTCGTTCCAGCGGAAGGCGTCGACAAGGGTTCTCGCCGCGGCGACGGGCGTCCCGAGGTCGAGGGACTCGAAGTAGGTCCTGGAGCGGCCGAAGGGCGGGTCCGGATCGCCGCGGAGCCATAGGCTGGCGTGGCCCACGTCGGAGATGTGGAACGAGACCTTCCCATCGACACGATCGGCCGTGACCGGCGGATCGAGCCGATCGGAGGCGTCGGCCTTGATCGTGAAGACGAGACCGTCGGGCTGCTCTTCGACGGCGACGATGCGGCGAAGCACCGCAACACCGCCCCGGCGGAATCGGATGACGTCGTCCGGTTCGAGCTGCGTGACGTCGGGATCGTCCTGGATCATGGCCATGTCGCCGCGCTCGTAGGCCGGCACCATGGTGTCGTCTTCGATCACGACGGTCCGGTATCCCAGAACTCCGGTTCCGAGGATGGCCAGGATGATCGCCAGTGCACCTGCGATGCCGAGGATGGTCTCGAAGACCCAGAGACTCTTCTTTCGCGGGAATCCCACAGAGGTCAGCGCCTTGGCGCCGGCCGGATCCCTGCCATACACGTTGACGATGAAGAGCCAGGCGAGATACGGGGCGAGGACTCCGACGGCGCCCATCACCCGCCAATCGAGATCGGGCAGCGACGGGGACAGCCAGGCAAAACCGAGGACGACGAAGCGATAGACCGCAGAGGGGCCCGCCCCACCGACCCGCACCAAGGCGGTCGCCAGGATGCTCACCGCGAGGGCCGGGGCCCATTGGGAGCCGGCGACCCGGGAGAACGTGTCGAGGTCGTCGAAGGGGGTCAGATCGGCACCGGAGAGGGCGACGACGGCGAAGCCGACCGTGGTCGCGATGAAGGCGAACTGCCGGTCGATGGTCTTCCAGACGGCGTACAGGTACGCGCGAGCGAGCTCGACACCGGCGAGCAGCGTGGCGATGAACCAGACCGCCTTGACGCCGCCGAAGAAGCCCTCGGTGACATTCGAATCCGCGAACGACCCGATCAACCCCGAGAGGATGACCACCAACAGATGCAGCGCCCCGGCGAGCACGGCGATGATGATCAGCCGTCCGCTGAAGCCGGGCCGGCCCTCGAGACGAATCCATCCATAGAAGGCCACCGCGGCGACGGCGAGCCAGATCAGCGGCTGGAGGAAGAAGTCACCGACGCCGGGGCTCGTGTCGGTCCAGCTCTCCAGAGGCCACTGGATGAACAGGTATGCCACGGCGACGGCCAGGGCGACGATGCCCGACCAGCGGAGCGACTCGTCGCG
>DATHYU010000267.1:0-3052 GCA_035458965.1 Acidimicrobiia bacterium
CGGGTGTCGCCGCCGTGGTGGTGGTGCTGCTCGGATGGGTCGCCTACGGCCTCGAGCAACCCGTCCCGATGCTGGACTGGTTCGATCTGGCGATCCACGAGGCCGGTCACCTCATCGCGTTCCCGCTCCCCGAGCTCGCGATGTTCCTCGCCGGCTCCGTACTCCAGGTGGCCGTCCCGATCGGGCTCGCCTGGTACTTCTGGGTCTCCCAGCGCGATCGGGCGGCCGTTGCGTTCTGTCTGGCCTGGGCCGGAACCTCGGCTCGTGACGTCGCCGTCTACGTGGCCGACGCCCGCGCTCAGGAGCTGCCCCTCGTCGGAGGCGGCCGCCACGACTGGGCCTACATCCTCGGGCGTTTCGAGGCGCTCGACCGGGCCGATGCCGTCGCCGGGTTCGTCGCCGCCGTCGGGCTCGTGATGATCGGTGTCGGCCTGGTGGTCGCCCTGGCGAGTGTCGTGACGGGCGGTCGGGAGCACGCGATCCCCCGCCTGCCAGGGCGCCGGTACGTTCCGCCGGTCCGGCGCGTCGAGGCGATCCAGGCACCCGTCGACGGGGATCCCTGGTACCCGGGATGAGGGAGGAGGGCCCGGCAGGCGGCCGGCCCGCTACTCCTCGAGGCCTGCTTCGGTGTCCCCGGGGGGTTCGTCATCCCGACCGAACATGGCACCGGCGACCACGGTGACCCCCACCGCGATGATGAAGAGCGGCCAGATGCGGCCCGGCGAGACCGTCCACACGTCGAGGCCCTCGAGCAGGTAGACGAAGCCGATCACCAGGAAGAGGATCCCGGCGACGAACGTGCCCGGGTGCTTCTTCATCGTCGCACCTCCACCTTGCCGAGCCCGACGTTCGCCTCGATCGTCAGCGGTCCGGAGCCTGCGGTCAACCCGGGGTCGATCCCGGAGCTCCGCTCTCCGAACACGACGACCTCGCCGATGCCCGCCTCCGCCGTGACGGCGACATCGGGCGGTGCGATCACGACGAGCTCGCCGATCCCGAGGCTGATCTCGACGATCCCGGTGCCCGAACCGTCGCGGAGATCGACGACCATCTTCCCGATGCCCCATCGGTACTCGTCCCCGATCTGGCCGGTGACCAGATGCTCCTTCTCGCCGATCCCGCCGCCGAAGGGGACGTCCAGGACGACCTCGGCGACCGAGGAGAGCACCACGACGATGCTGATGACGATGCCCAGCGCGACGAGCCCAGACTGCGGTCCGCTCCGCGCTCCCGTCACCAGCGCCCCGCCGATGACCATCAGGATGGCGGGCAGGAAGGCCCCCCAGGGCACGTCGGCGATCTCGGCGACTTCGAGGAACCACCCGACGCCGATGAGCGTGATCGACGCCCCGGCGACGATCTGACCGATCCGCGGCCCCGACCGGTGGGTCTCGGAAGTCATGTCCGTCATTTCCGTGCTCCAAGGGCGAAGACGGCCACCCCGAGGCCGATGAGCGCCATGGGCCAGAAGAACCGGTCGATCGAGGGGATCAACCAGTCGAGCAGCAGCATGAACCCGATGGCGATCAGGATGGAACCGACGATGATGCGGGCGTTCTGGCCGCCTCCGTTCGATCGCCGAACGGGAGTCGGAGCCACGGCGTCGGCCGGCTCCTCGGGAACGACGATCCAGGCGATGATGTAGGCGACGACGCCGGCGCCCGCAAAGGCGAGCGCGACGAAGGCGAGACGGATGATGACGGGGTCCACCCCCAGGTAGGTCGCAAGACCTCCGGCGACCCCACCGATCATCCGCTCGCTCCTGCTGCGATACAGGCGAGCCTCGGTCATGGCGATTCTGAGGCTACGCACCGGCCGTGGCCGCGGCAGGGCCGAACGTCCCGGTCTCGGTAGCGATCGTCGGCGTCATACGCTCTGCACATGCCGAAGATCGCAACAGGGATCGGCCGGACGATCGATCTCCGCTACCCCTCGAACGTCTTCATCGCCGTCGCCACAGTCGTCGGCGGGGCGATCGCGTTCTTCCCCACCCTGGGCGACGGATTCGCGGAGGCCTTCGTCGCCGGTGCCCGGGCGGGTGGCGGTACTTTTCTCGGATGGGCGATCGCCCGTGAGCTGGATCCCGACCGTCCCTGGTCCGCGGGTGTCGCGGCGGTCCTCGCCTTCGTGGTGTCGTTCATCGGCGATCCCATGCTCGCCGTCGCAGGCGTGGCCCTCCTGGCGTCTCGCATCGCCGTTCGGTCGACCGGCCTGCATCCGACCCCGGTCGACCTGCTCGTCGTGATCGGTGCGGCGGCATACGCCGCAACGCGAACGGGAGGGTTCCCCGTCGCCGTGGTGCTCGGGCTGTCCCTGGTCGTCGACGGTCGGCTTCCGGGAGGGTCGAAGCGTCGAGTCGCCATCGCCGGGTACGGGGTGCTCGGTGCCGCTGTCACGTCGGCCGCCGTGGCGGGCAACCTCGTTCCGGACCCGACCGCCGCCGCAGGGTGGGACTGGCTGCTCGTGGCCGTCGCGGTCGTGGGCTCGGTGCTCGTGCTGCGGCCTCCGAACGTCACCAGCCGATCCGATTGGACCGACCGCCCCTTGGAGGCCCGCCGGCTTCGGGCGTCCCGGATCGTCGCCCTGGGCGTGGTCGCCGGCAGCGCGGTGTGGGCCGGAGGCGAAGGCCTCGCTGCGGCGGCTCCCGTTGCGGCCGCCATGGCCGGCTCGCTGCTCCCACAGCCGTCGCAGCGCGCCGTGCCGGAGTCGGCTCGCGCCTGACCCGGGAGCTCAGTCCAGGTCCGGTCGGAACAGCCGGTCATACTCCCCGATCGCGAACCGATCGGTCATCCCCGAGACGTAGTCGATCACCTGTGTCGTGACGTCGGCCGTCGTCTGCCGATAGGTGTCGGGGATGTCGTGAGGATGCTCGAGATACCAGTCCACGAGGCTGCGGATGATGTGGACCGCCCGTCGTCGCTGGTTCTCGGCCTCCGGGCGCAGATACACGCGCTCGAACATGAAGTCGCGGAGCTCGTGCATCGCAGAGAGGACCTCGCCGTTCATGCTCACGACACCGGTGTCGGCCGATTCGTCGACGACGGCCCGAATC
>DATHYU010000268.1:0-6270 GCA_035458965.1 Acidimicrobiia bacterium
CTGGCGAATCCGAACGACCAGCCGAACCCGTCGAAGGCCCCGTGGTACTTCCTGGGGTTGCAGGAGATGCTGTCGTACTTCGACCCCCAGATCGCCGGCGTGCTCATCCCTGGACTCGGACTCGCCGGACTGGCGATCATCCCCTACATCGACCGGAATCCGTCGGTGCGTCCCTCCGATCGCAAGTTCGCCATCATGGTGTTCACCTTCTTCGTGATGGCCTCGGCGATCACCACGATCATCGGCTCCTTCTACCGCGGCCCAGGTTTCAACTTCTCGTACCCATGGAGAGACGGGATCTTCTTCGACCTATGACCACCACACAGATTCTCGTTCTGGCGTTCGCCGCGATCGCGCTCGTCGCCGCCGTCGCGATCTTCACGATCGCATACCGACGCGGTGGCGAAGCCAGGCCGAAGCTCGATCGCGCCGCGGCGAAGCGGGACCGCTCCAAGATCGCCGTCCCCGAGCCGGAGCCCGAGTTGGAGCCGGCCCTCGTCGGTGCCGGCGGCCCACCGCCCGTCGACCCGCTCACGACGAAGACCGAGATCACGGCGGAGGAGTTCGGCGTCACCCGGCGCCAGTTCTTCAACCGTGGCGTGCTCGGCATCTTCGGCATCTTTCTCGCCCAGTTCGGCCTCGCCTCGCTCGCCTTCATGTGGCCGCGTCTCGCGTCGGGAGGCTTCGGCTCGAAGGTGAACGCCGGGAACCTGGCCGACATCGAGGGCGAGGTCGTCCTCCCGGACGGGCGGGTGCTCCCCCTCTTCGTCTCGGCTGCCCAGTCGTACCTCCTTCCCTTTCGCGGCAACCTGACCACGAGCCAGTTCGCTGCGGGCGACGTCGTCGCCGACGGATGGATGGCGATCTGGCAGCGCTGCGTCCACCTGGGATGCCGGGTTCCGTGGTGCGAATCGTCCCAGGGCTTCGAGTGCCCGTGCCACGGCTCGAAGTACAACAATCACGGCGAGTACGAGGACGGTCCGGCCCCTCGGAACCTCGATCGCTTCGTCGTCGAGGTCACCGATGCCGGTGACCTGATCATCGACACCGGCACCATCGTGCAGACCTCGCGGGCGACGGTGAAGAGCACCGCCTACCCCCAGGGACCGTCGTGTCTCTGATCCTCGCCGCCGCCGCAGAGGCCGAGCCGGCTCCCGCAGGAGCACCCATCGGGCTCGGGACGGTGATGCTGGCGCTCGCCGTCCTCGCACTCATCGCCTGGATCTCCTACGTCTTCGGGAAGACCCGGGTCCGGCGCCGGCGCCGCGAAGCCGCCCCGGCGAACCTGAGCCCCTTCTCCTCCGACGACGAGCTCGAGTCGATGCGGCTCAACGGCATCCTCGCCTGGGCGCTCGTCGTCAGCGGGCTCCTCGCCATCGTCATGCCGGTGTACTACCTCGCCGAGTCCAACCGTCAGGCGCACGCCGCGGAGGTCTTCGACGAGATCGCCGTGGAACGCGGCCACGAGTGGTACATCGAGTTCCAGTGCGGCGACTGCCACGGCCCCGACGGCGGTGGTGGCGGCGCACCGTACGTCGAGGCCCGCTCCGGCCTCAGCACCACCTGGGCGGCTCCGGCCCTCAACGACGTGCTCTACCGCTACACCGAGGAAGAGGTCCTCTACTGGCTCGTCTGGGGCCGCCAGAACAGCCCGATGCCGGCCTGGGGCACCGAAGGCGGCGGTCCCTTGAACATCCAGCAGCTCGACGAGCTGGTCGCCTACCTCGACTCCATCCAGATCAGCCAGGTCGAGGCACTCGAACAGGTCGACGGCCGGGTCGATCGCGAGCTCAGCCGGATCGACAACGCGGACGCGACGATCCAGGCGCAGATCGCAGGCCAGCTGGCCGAGCTCGAGGAGCTGGCGAAGGCCGGCGACTACCTCGCCGCCGTCGAGGACTTCCCCGACCGGCTCGCGGCCCTCCTGACGGCGAATGGAACGTGCACGGAAGACTCGGCCGCGCTCGTCGGACGGCCCTGCGGTCAGCCCGGGATCGACTCCGACCGCGACGGCCTGACCGACGCCGCCGAGGTCGCCATCAGCCAGCTCATCGTCGACATCGTGGCCGTGGCCCCCGAGACCGACGCACGGCTCGCGCTCGAGGGCATCACCTTCGACCCGGACGCCAAGTTCTCCAACTTCCGCGGCAACACCGGCATCGAGGACCTCGAGGAGGCCGACTTCGTCGTCACCGAGTTCGAGTCGATCGTCCGGGACGCCCGCTTGGCGGTGGAGTCCAACGACCGCCTGGTCGCCGGCGCCGAGACCGGCCTGGCGTTCCTCCAGCAGGCGCTCGAAGAACAACGGTACGGCTTCGACTTCGAGCAGATCGCCGCCGACGGTTTCGATGGAGACCTCGACGCAACTCGCCGAGCCGCCGGCCTCTACAACGCCTACTGCGCCCGGTGCCACACCGCCGGGTACTCGGCCGGCATCGCCTACACCCAGGAAGCCGGCTCCGGAGCCTTCGGTCCGTCGCTGCGGGAGGGACGCTCCGTCGTGCAGTTCCCCGACGAGGCCGAGCATCTCGACTTCATCATCAACGGTTCGGCGAACGGTCAGGGCTACGGCATCAACGGCATCGGACGCGGCTGGATGCCCGGCTTCGGCGCCACGCTGACGCAGGAGGATCTCATGCTCATCGTCCGACTCGAGCGGGTGCTGCCGTGAGCCGCCTGCGTCGCGACGAGCGGGGCCTCGCCACCCTCCATTGGGTGGGCATCGTCCTCGTCGTCCTCACCGTCCTCGTGCTCATCCCCCAGGTGCGGAACGTCATCGACGTGCTCTACGAGAACCTCGTCGGCAAGAACAACGTCGGTCCCGACGGCGAGCCCCGGCCGGGCGTGCTCGTGCGCGGCATCATCGTGGGCATCGGCTCGTTCCTCGTGTTCGTCGGATCGATCTTCCTGCTCAACTACACGAACCTGGGGCGCCGGCTGGCGTTCCTCGTCACCGGGTCGTCCTTCTTCGGGACGATGGGGCTGATCGGCCTCCTCTACTCCCTCTACTCACCGCGCGGCATTCGCCCGGCGAACCTGGAGGGGCTGAACGCCTTCGAGCTCCGCATCCTGCCCGGCGCGTTGATGATCGGATCCTTCATCCTCTTCGCCATGTTCGTCACGGCGCTTCATCGCTACGAGACGGAGCAGGTCGAGGCGGCCTAGCCCGGCACGCAACCGACCGTCAAGGGCCCGGGTACCCGGGCCCCCGTCATCGCCCGAACGCCTCCCGGTCGCGTCTCGTCATCGCCGTCCCCCGGCGGAGGCCGAATCGCTCATAGAAGGGGACGAGGTCGTCGTCGCACACGAGGTCGATGCTGTAGAGGCCCTCGAGGAGACCGAGCATGCGGCGCACCAGCTCCGACCCGATTCCCTTCCCGCGGTGGTCGGGCAGGACCTCGAGGAGCGGGATGAAGGCGGAAAGCACCCCGTCGGACACCGCCGTCACGAATCCGACGAGCCGATCGCCGTCGAAGGCGAGGACCACATGGGACGATCCCTCGAGAACGGCGAGACGCTGGGGTGGCGACGGCGGCGCCGGCCAGCCCTCGTAGAACTCGACGAGGGCCTCGGCGTCCACGCCCTCGACGTCGGCCTCGTAGGTGATCACGGCTGAGCGCTATGGAGGTAGTAGCTCAGCACCTGCAGCTCGTTCGACAGGTCGACGGTGCGGACCTCCACACCCTCCGCAGACAGCACCTTGGGAGCGAAGTTGAGGATGCCGCGGATCCCGGCGGCGACGAGCGCATCCGCCACCGCCTGCGCCGAGGCCGCCGGCACCGTGATGACCCCGATCTCCGCGCCACGCTCCTCGACGATCTCGGTGAGGCGCCCGAACGGCTCCACCCGGTGGCCGGCGACGACGGTGCCCACCACCTCGGGATCGTCGTCCACGACGGCGACCACACGGAAGCCGTGCGCTCCGAAGCCCCGAAAGCGCGTGAGGGCGCGGCCGAGATTCCCTATCCCGACGATGACGACGGCCGCTCCCCGATCGAGGCCGAGGACGACCCGGATCTGGTAGCGCAGGTGCTCGGCGTCGTAGCCGACCCCCCTGGTCCCGTACGAACCGAGGTAGGACAGGTCCTTGCGCACCTTGGCCGAGTTCACACCGGCACGCTCGGCCAGTTCGTCCGAGGAGACGCTGATCACGTCGCCGGAGAGACGCTCGAGGACCTGGAGATAGATCGGCAGCCGCTGGACCGTGGCCGCCGGCACGGATCTTTTCACGATCGCGCAATCTAACGGTGCTGCTGACCTACTTCGCCGATCGGGCGAGGCGGGCCCGGAGGGCGGCGACGGCGGCCTGACGGCCCTCGATGCGGCCCTCGGCGAGGACCCGGCCCGAGTCGTCGAGGAACACCGGGATCCGGAAGCCGAACTGCCGGGTCAGGTCTCGATCTCCGTCGATGTCGACCTCGCGCACCTCGAGCCGCAGGCGGTCGGCCCAGGGGCGAAGGTGTCCGAGCGCCTCGTGGCACAGCTCGCATCCGGGCCGGGTGAGGAGGGTGATCGAGCCCGCCATCGGTCAGCTCGACTCCCCCGCTACCGTCGCGAACCGCATGCGACCCGGAACCGTCTTCGCCCTGCTGGCCCTGCTCGCCGTGATCGGCATCGCCGGCGTCGTCTTCCTCATCCAGCTGCTCTCGGTCTCCTGAAGCCGACCGAGAGACCGGGGCTCAGGTTCAACTCCTCGTCGGCGCGCCCGCCGGGGACCGCGATCGCCATGAGCCCGTGCGAGTCCACGTGGAGCACGGGCTCGTCGCCATCGCCGTACGTCGCCCGCCAGGGCATCTCGTGGCGCATCGCGCCGACCCGGACCTCCACGCGATCCCCCCGTCGGAGCCCGAGGTGCTCGAGATCCTCGGGCGACACGTTCGTCTGCGCGTTGCCGTAGGCGTCGACCCACCAGACCTGGCCGTCGACCGAGTGCTCCTCCACCTCCCCGAGCGGGAGACGGAGCGGCTGAAGCGACTCTGGGGACACCGGCGGACCGAGATCGGAGAGCGATGCCTGGCCGTCCGCGAGCACCGCGGCCGCCGGGGCGAACACGTCGCGACCGGCGAACGTCGCCCCCTGGGACGGGATCCGGAACTCGGGAGCCTCCAGAGACACGACCTCGGTCGCCCCGCCCACCATGGCGACGGCCGGTGCGAGCAGGCCGTTGTCCGGCCCGACGAAGTGGCCCCGGGCGGTCTTCGCGGCGATCGCCCGGCGGTCGGTGCCGACACCCGGGTCCACGACGGCGAGCACCACCCCGTCGGGGAGGTACTGCACGGCACGCAGCAGGGCGAGGGCACCCGACCGCACGTCGCCCCGGGGAACGCCATGGGTGAGGTCGATCACCCGGACGCCGGGGGCGATCCGGGCGACGACGCCGTGGACGACACCGACGAACTCGTCGTCGCGCCCGAAGTCGGAGAGGAAGGAGACGAAGGCCATGCGGACCCGCAGGATAGGGACCGGGCGCCCCGGACGGTATCGACCAGCTCGCGTCCGCCGGTACGATCCTTCCATGGCAGATGACGTCCACGCAGCCCTGGTCGACGATCTCGTGCACCGACGGGGAGTGATCATGCTGGTCGGCGCTCCCGACACCGGGAAGACATCGTTCGCCAAACGCCTCCTCGCCGCTGCGGCCGACGCCGGTCGCACGGCCGCCTACGTGGACGCCGACGTCGACCAGGTCACGACCGGGCCCCCGACGTGCGTGGGTCTCCATTGGGTGCGCACCCCGGCCGACGCCGTGGACCTCTCGTACCCGGATGCGATGCAGTTCGTCGGGTCGACCACTCCCGAAGGCGTCGTGCTCCAGCAGGTGGTGGCCACGGCGCGCCTCGTCAATCTCGCCCGTGACGAGGCCGACCTCGTCGTCCTCGACACCACGGGGACCGTGTCCGGAGTGCTCGGTGAGACGTTGAAATACCACAAGATGGAGCTCTGCCATCCCGACGCCGTCGTGGGGCTCCAGCGCGGTGGCGAGCTCGAGCCGATCGTGGGGATGCTCCGGCGCTTCTTCAGCGCCGACGTCGAGATCGCCGGGGTCGACCCCCAGGTGCGGCCGGCATCACCGGAGGACCGCAGGGCGCAACGAACCAAGGCATTCTCCGCCGCCTTCGCCGAGCCGCTCCAACGATGGCGGGTCCGCCCAACGGTGTTCGCACCGACCCTCCCGGCCGGCCTCGACCTCGCCCGGCTCGACGGTGTGCTCGTCGGCATCATGGACGGGGCCGAGAACTGCCTCGGGCTGGGCGCGCTCTCGTCCGACGA
>DATHYU010000269.1:0-2375 GCA_035458965.1 Acidimicrobiia bacterium
TCGATCGCCATGCCCGACATCCACTGGGGATACGGATTCCCGATCGGTGGCGTGGCGGCCACCGACGTCGAGGAGGGCGGGGTGGTCTCCCCCGGCGGCGTCGGGTTCGACATCTGCTGTGGCGTCCGGCTCATCCGGTCCAACCTGTACGAGGCCGACTTCGACCGGCATCGCGACGGGATCATGTCCGCCCTCGACGAGGCCATCCCCCGGGGGCTCGGCAAGGGATCGATCGCCTCGCCCCGACTCGTCCGCGACGTCCTCGAGCGGGGCGCCGCCGCCGTCCTCGACGCCGGGTACGGGGTCCCGGCCGATCTCGCCCAATGTGAGGAGCAGGGGGTCTCCCAAGGGGCCGATCCCGGGGCGATCACCGAGCTCGCCCTGAAGCGCGGGTCGTCCCAGCTCGGTTCACTGGGCGCCGGCAATCACTTCCTCGAGGCCCAGATCGTCGACACCATCGATGACCCCGAGGCCGCCGAGGCCTATGGCCTCGCCACGGGCATGGTCGTGGTGATGATCCACTGCGGGAGCCGGGGGCTCGGCCACCAGACGTGCACCGACCAGCTCGAGGTCATGGGCAGGGCCATGGCCCGCCACGGCATCACCGTGCCCGACCGCCAGCTGGCGTCGGTGCCCGTCGAGTCCCGCGAGGGCCGCAGCTACCTCGGCGCCATGGCGGCCGCCGCCAACTTCGCCTGGGCGAACCGCCACGTGCTCGCCCATGCGACGCGCCACGCCTTTGCGCGAGGCACCGGGATCCGGGTCGACGATCTCGGGATGGACCTCGTGTGGGACGTCGCCCACAACCTCGCCAAACTCGAGCGCCACGACGTCCACGGGCGCGAGCGCCTGCTGTGCGTCCATCGCAAGGGTGCGACCCGTGCCTTGGGGCCCGGTCATCCCGCCCTCCCCGAGTCGGTTCGAGACGTCGGACAGCCGGTCCTCGTTCCCGGGTCCATGGGGACCGCCTCCTGGGTTCTCCGGGGCGTCGAGGGCAATCCGGCGTGGGAGTCGGCCGCGCATGGGGCCGGTCGCCTCATGAGCCGCACGAAGGCCAAGAAGGCCCGCCATGGAGCCGACGTGCGGAGAGATCTCGAGGGCGAAGGCATCAGTGTCCGTCCCGGGTCGGTGCGTCTCCTCTCCGAGGAGGCTCCCTACGCCTACAAGGACGTCGACGAGGTGGCCCGGGTCTGCGACCTCGCCGGTCTCGCCGGCCGGGTGGCGAGGCTGCGGCCGATCGGTGTGGTGAAGGGGTAGGCGCGTTGGCCGGGACCGTCCTCATGATCGTCCGGCGGCCGCCCCGCACGCAGGAGACCGAGGTCGGATGGCTCGGCCGGTCCACCCGCCCCCGGGGGGCGGACTCGGTTCCTCGTCTTCGCGATCGGCCCGGCACTCGCCGACGTCCATGCCCTGGTGATCGACTTCGGCCAGACCTGTGGGCCTGAGAAACCGGGAACTCGGCGTGGAAACGGACCGTTGAAGGGGTCGTGAAGGGAGCCGCCGCCACCGTCGCGTTCGTCCTCGTGCTCACCTCCTGCGGTGGCGGGACGACGGCGTCGTCCCCGGGCTCCGCGCCCACGACAGAGGCGCCGGCGCCGAGCCCGGTCGCAACACCCGGGACCTCCGCGCCCACGACCACCCGGGCCGACGGTGCCGCCACCACGGCTCCCCCGGCCACTGCCGTCCCGTCGGCCACGACGTCGACGGCGGCCCCTCCCCCGACCCGGGTGAAACCCGAGGGCGAGGACGCCCCCGACTTCACGCTCTCGCTCGGCGAGGGCGGGTCGTTCACGCTCAGCGACGAGCAGAAGCCCGTCTACATGGTCTTCTGGGCCGAGTGGTGAGGCGTCTGCCGACGGGAGTTGCCCGTCATCGATGCGGTCGCACCGGACTTCCTCGACCAGATCACCTTTCTCGCCGTCGCCGGCAGCTCCTCGCCTGAGGCGTCGGCGGCGCGGGTGGGCGACTGGTTCTCACCCGACCGGCTGCTGTGGGGGTACAGCGACGACCTCTGGGCGCTCTACGCCGTGCCCTACCAGCCCGTCAGCGTGCTGATCTCGAGTGACGACGTCGTCGTCGAACGATGGTTCGGCGCCGTTGGAGAGGTGGAGCTGCGGGCCGCCCTCGACCGCCTCGCGGCGATCGGATAGGTCACAGCGTCTCGAACGGATCCTTGACCGGGTGGATCCCATCGTGGGTCACGACGGACGGATCCGATCCCTCGGTCTGCGGAAGCCAGATCACGAAACTCGATCCGGAGCCGGGCACCGACTGGAGCGTGACCCGGCCCCCGCCCGCCTCGGCGACCTGCCGCACGATGGCCAGCCCGAGACCCGCCCGGGGCTCGTTGGAGAGCCGCGTCCCGTCCGCCCCCC
>DATHYU010000270.1:0-9577 GCA_035458965.1 Acidimicrobiia bacterium
TCCCGTGGCGTCCATGGGTGGTGAGGCGCTCGTGGTCCCCAATGTGGCGGGGCTCGTGCGCCGCGCCGACGGGTCGATCCTGCTCCAGCGACGGGACAAGCCGGGCGAGGACGTCCGGGGCCGTTTCGAGATCCCGGTCGGGAAGTGGCGTGCCGGAGAGACGGCCTTCGGTGCGGTGGTACGCGAGGTGCGCGAGGAGACCGGTCTGGACGTGACCGTGGTGGGTCCCCCGGGACGCCGCGGCGAGGCGCACCCCGGTCGCCCCTTCGAGGAGGTGCAGCCCCTTGCCACCGTGGTCGGCGTCGGTGGGGCGTATCCCGCCCTCGTCCTCGTGTTCGCCTGCGAAGGCGCCGGGACGCCGCGGCCGCTCGCCGGGGAGACGGCCGACCCGGCGTGGTACCGGCCCGAGGAGGTCGCGGAGCTCCTCACAGACCCGTCCCGGTTCACCGGTCCTGCCGCGTTGGCCCTCGAGATCGTTCTGGGTCGGTAGCCTCGGTCTCCGTGACCGAGCCCCGTTTCGTCCCCTACGAGAGGCTGCGCCTCGACGCCGCCGAGAGCGCACGGCGCGGCAGCGCCTTCTACGAGCTCATGGACAGCCGCCGCAGCGTGCGCTTCTTCAGCGACGATCCCGTCCCTCGCGAGCTCGTCGAGACCGCCATCCGAACGGCGTCGACGGCGCCGTCGGGCGCCCACCGGCAGCCCTGGCGTTTCGTCCTCGTCGGCGACCCGGACCTCAAGCGGCGCATCCGCGAGGCGGCGGAGGCCGAGGAGCGTGAGAACTACGAGGGCGGGCGCCTCCCGCCCGACTGGCGGGAGGCGTTGGAGCCCCTCGGGACCGATTGGCGCAAGCCGTTCCTGGAGTCGGTTCCCTGGCTGGTCGTGGTCTTCGAGGAGCGGTACGGGGTGAACGACGACGGGTCCCGCCGCCACAACTGGTACGTGAAGGAGAGCGTCGGCATCGCCTGCGGGCTGTTCATCGCATCGCTGCACTCCATGGGCCTGGCAACGCTGACCCACACCCCGAGCCCGATGCGCTTCCTCTCCGAGATCCTCGGCCGGCCCGACAACGAGCGGCCCTTCGTGCTGTTCCCGATCGGCTATCCGGCCGAGGACTGCGTGGTGCCCGATCTCATGCGGAAGTCCCTCGACGACGTCATGGTGGAGGTCCGCCGCTAGCGGGGAGGACGGTCAGGCAGCGTCGCCGTCGCGGGTGACCGCGGGGATGACGAGGCATGGACGGCGGGTCTCGCGGAGCACCCGCGAGGACACGCTCTCCCACGACTGCTCGGTGAAGAGCTGCTTCGTCGCACCGATGACGATCACGTCGGCGTCGACGTCCTCGCCGGCGGCGACGATCGTCTCGGCCGGGTCCTCGCCCTCCAGGTACCGCACTTCCGCCTCGATGCTGCGGCTCCGGAGCGCAGCCAGCAGCGGCTCCGTGATCCGGTGGCCGCGCTCGCTCACGTAGCGGGCGATGACGGCGTCCTCGGCCGGCGCCCACTCCGGGAGGCCGTCGGCGAGCGGGTGCCAGGTGTCCGAGCGGATCTCGTCGAGGAAGGAGCGGGGGACCTCGATCACGGTGATCACCGTCACGATGCCGTCGTCACCGACGAGCGCCGCCGTGAGATCGGAAACGGGCTCCGGGCTGAGCGCGCCGGTCGTCGCGATGAGGATGCGCACGGGGACAGGCTATCGCCGTCGATACGCTGCGTGCAGATCGAGACAAGGAGAGTCATGGAGCGGACGGTCCCGGACGAGACGGTCAACAAGGTTCTCTGGAAGATTCCCAACGTGCTCTGCCTGGTCGGGTCACGGTCCGGGGACACGTGGAACGCCATGACGACGTCGTGGGTCACCCAGGTGGCGATGGAACCGGTCCTCGTCGCCGTCGCCGTCGACAAGAAGGCAGTGACCCATCGGCTGATCGCCGAGGGCGGTGTGTTCACGGTGAATCTCTGGTCGCGCGAGGACACGCGACCCTTCGTGAAGTTCTCGAAACCCGCCACCAAGGACGGCATGACCCTGAACGGCCGCCCGATCCGCGAGGGCGTCACCGGCGCCCCCGTGTTCGAGGAGGCCGTCGCCTTCCTGGATTGCCGCGTCCACGAGACCGTCGACTGCGGCACCCATTCACTGTTCATCGGCGAGGTCGTCGACTGCGCCTTCCAGAACGACGGCGAGGACGTCGACGTGGCCCGGATGGAGGACACCCGGATGAAGTACGGCGGCGTCAAGCGCGGCGGCCACTAGTCACGGGGCGGCCGGCCACCGCTCTCCGCCGCCTCGCTCGTCGCCTCCGCTCGGCCGGTCCGGGGTGCACACCCGCCGCCGGCCGTCTCACGCCCTCGCGCGGATGTCCATCTCGGTCCACGGCTCCAGGCGGTTCCGCCAGCGCTGCAAAGGTGTCGGTGTGGAGGGGATCGCCAGCGCGGCGAGCGTGAGCAGGAACGCCGAGGCGAGCTCGCCGACCTCCTCCGCGAAGCGCAGGTGACCGCCCGCCACGAGGTCCAGCGCCGCGGCCGCAAGGGTCAGGACCATGGCTGCGGCCAGGCGCTGCAGCCAGGGGCGTTCGTGGAGCGCGTGGAGTCGGGCGCGTCCTCGCGGACCGACGAGGAAGATGGCGATGGCCACTGCGGCGGCGACGGAGACGGCGACCGCCAGCATCCACGGTCGCACGCCCACGCCATCGAGGTGCACGGCCGTGACGTCGACGAGATCCGCGACGCCTGCGATGGGCTCGCCGGCGATGGTCGGGGGAGTGACCCCCAGCCAGGTCACGCCGTATCGGATCTCGTCGAGCAGGGCGAAGAGGGCAAAGGCCGGGACGATCCACATCGCCGGCTCACGATGTTTGGCGCGACGGATGGCCCACACTCCCAGGATGGCGGTCGCGAACAACGCGAAGGCGGTCAGACCCTCGGTCAGGCCGCCTTCCTCGCGCAGCCAGGCCCGCCACGAAGGGACGCCGGCGTAGCCCGCGACGATGATGAACAGGAGGACGGCGCCGGTCGCGACGGCGGTGCGTGCGACCTCGTCGACCGGAGGGAGGGAGCGGGAGGCGCCGGACACGGCCCCGCCGAACTCAGTGTCCGCGCGGCGCGGACGCGTCGCGCAGGGACGCGATGAGCGACGCCCGTTCGCTTCGCCGCATGGGACGGCCCGGGTGGCACCACAGCGCCTCGGGAAGTCGGTCGACACCCACGACTCGGAGGCGACCGAGGTATCCGGGCTCGAGGCCCCGTCCTGCGAGCAGGACGGGATAGGCGAAGACGCCGTCCATGTGACGGCTCAGCTCGTGGGCGGCTCGCAGGGCTCGCTTCACGGGCTCCTTGACCCGGTCTCCGTCGCGGATCAGCCCCTCGGCCGAGAGGTGGCCGGGCTCGGGATCGATGACGACGGCGAACACGCCGTTCGGGCCGACGATCACACGGTCGACCCGGTCGGTGCCGATCAGGACGTTCTCGACCGAGGTCCAGTCACCGGGCGGTTCGACGAGGCCGTACTCGGCCGCCCCGGGGACGACGTGCAGCGACGGGCGCTCGACGGTCGGCGTCGGGTGCGGAAGCGGGCTCGGGACGCGCAGGGCAGTTGCCATGGGCGTTCTATCGGCGGGTTCCCCGGCCGCCTTGAGGGCGGATCAGGCGAGCGGATATCCGGGCTGGCCCGCCTTCACCCACGACGCAAAGGCCTCGTCGTCGGGGATGTCGCGGCCTGCATCCACCGAGATGAGGTAGCGGTGATGAAGGAAGTCGCAGAACGCCTGGACCGCGTCGGTCGTGTGGAGGGCCGGCAGCCTGCGGATGCGTTCGATGAGGGGCTCGAAGACCTCCACCCTCCACCGGATCGCCGCGAGCGATTTCAACGAACTCGACTCGAGTCCCCGGGTGGCCTTGAAGTTCGTGAGGTCGGAGAGGATCTGCCGGGCCTGGTTCTCGGAGGCCTCGACCCCGGTGAGCTCCCTGAGCTGGCGGGAGTGGAACGACCTGCCTCCGACCGTCAGGCCCATCTTCAGACGGTTTCCCCCGTCGGTGGGGATGAGCTCGATGTCCGCGACCTCGAACCCCATCTCGTTGAGCCGATTGATCCGTTCGGTGATCCGGAAGTGCTCCTCGCGTCCCAAGACCAGGGGCACGGTCACCTCCGCCCACAGGGCCTCGTATCGGGCGACGATGTCCTCCCCGAGGGCCAGGTCGGCGACGTCCACGTCGACACCCTGGGACGCCGCGATGTCGGCCATGCCTCCTGCGACGTTCATGATCATGATCTCGAGATCGTCGGTCCGCTGCCCATCCGACAACTCCTCGTAGATCGAGGCCGTCTCGGCGTCCACCATCGTGACCTCGATGGCGCCGGCGTCGAATCGGTACAGCACGTTCGAGAGCGAGCAGTCGCCCCAGTAGCACCCGAGGAGGTGGAGCTCGACGAGCAGCTCGGCGAAGCCGTCGAGCATCTGGTTGCGTCGATCGCCGAAGCCCCAGCCCGACAGCAGCTCTCGGTAGGAGAACGCATTCTCCAGGTACGCCGTGATCACGGCGGCTGCGGACTCATCGCCCGGGTCGACCCAGGGGCGCTCGATCAGTCCGACCGATCGCACCGAAGGGGCATCGAGCTCCTCGAGGCGGCGCAGCATCGCGTACTCGTTGCGCGCCGGTGCGAGCGGCAGCTCCTTGATGGCGTAGATGCCTTCGGGGAGCCCGAAGAAGTGAACCTCGTGGCGGCTGATCCCCTTCGGGAGATGGAGGCGCCGGGCGTCGTCCCACTCCGTCATGGGGGTCTCCCACGGGAAGTCGAGGAAGTCGGGATGCCCGGCGCGGGTGACGATGCGCGGAGTGGCCCACATGAGGGCCATTGTGGCGCGCCGGCGGCGGCCTAGGCGTCCGGCCCGGCATACCCTCTCCGACATGAACACCCCCGAGAGGTTCGAGGTCGGCGACGGCGGGTCCGTGCTCACGACCACCTGGGATGACGGCCGTCGTACGCAGCTCACGGCCCGGACGCTGCGGGCCGCCTGCCCCTGTGCAACCTGCGGCGAGCCCGCCGGATGGTCGGCGATGCAACGGGTCGTGGAGGGTGAGACCGACGTGACGATCGACGGCGCACACCTCGTGGGGAGTTACGCGCTGGGCCTGACCTTTGCTCCCGACGGTCACCGGACCGGCATCTTTCCCTTCGATCTCATCGAGTCTCTCGGCGCCTCGTACGACGACCCGACCGATCCGGAAGGCCCGTCGTGACGTTGTTGCCGTCGAAGCCCGATGCCGTCGGCCGGTACCCGGCGACGCCGGCGTTCTTGCTCGACGCCGGGCTCTCGTCCCTCGCGTCCCGCGCCGAGGCATGGCTGGAGGTCCCGCTGCCCGACAAGATCGAGTACCTCGCCACCGTGCGGAAGCGGACCCTCGAGGTCTCGGACGACCTCGTGGCCGACGCCATCCGATCCAAGGGCGTGGGTGAAGGTCTCGCCGGGGAGGACTGGCTGGGCGGAATCGTCATTCAGATGCGCACGATGCGCTTCCTCGAAGACACGCTGCGCGCCATCGTGGAGGCGGGCCGGCCGCCCATCCGCCCCGGCGACATCTCGGAGCGTCCCGACGGCCAGGTGGTCGTGCGCGTGATGCCCGGCGACTCGTGGGATCGGCTGGCCTACCGGGGGTGGACGGCCGACGTATGGATCGATCCGGACATCGGGCGCACCGACCTGTGGGATCACGTCGGCGGGATCCACACGAAGCCGCACCTGGCCTCGGCCGGCGTCGACCTGGTGCTCGGGGCGGGGAACCAGCTGTGCATCGCGCCGCTCGACCTGGTCCAGAAGCTGTTCATCGAGGGCCGCGTCGCCATGCTCAAGTACAACCCGGTCAACGACTACATGGGCCCGTACCTGGAGTACGCCTTCGGCGAGCTGATCCGGGACGGCTTCGTGCGCACGGCCTACGGCGGTGCCGACGTCGGCGACTACCTGGCCCATCACGAGCTCGTGGACGCGGTGCACATCACGGGCTCGGCGAGGACCTTCGACATCCTCGTCTTCGGCCCCGGCGAGGAGGGAGCCCGCCGCAAGGCTGCGGGCGAGCCCATCCTCGGCAAGCCGATAACGGGTGAGCTCGGCAATGTCAGCCCCACGATCGTGGTCCCGGGCCGCTGGTCGGATCGGGCGTTGCGATACCAGGCCGAGCACATAGCGTTCCAGATGCTGCAGAACGACGGCTTCAACTGCACGGCGACGAAGTCGCTGATCGTGGCCCGGGACTGGGCGCACAAGGAGGCGTTCATCCAGGAGCTTCGCCGGGTGCTCCTGAGGCTGCCGTCACGGCCGGCCTATTACCCGGGGGCCGAAGAGCGCTGGGATCGGTTCGTCGCCAACCACGAGGACGCCGAGATCCTCGGCCACCGCGGTCCCGGTGTGGTGCCCCCGGTGCTCCTCCACGACGTGGACGAGGCCGGCGAGCACCTCGCGTTCGCGGAGGAGTCCTTCTGCTCGGTCACTGCGATCACGGAGCTCGGCGGCGACGGGCCGGCCGACTTCCTGCGCAACGCCGTCGCCTTCTGCAACGACCGGCTCGACGGGACCCTCATGGCGACGGTGGTCGTGGATCCCCAGACGGAACAGGAGATCGCCTCCGACCTCGACGAGGCCATCGTCGGCCTCCGGTACGGGACCGTGTCCCTGAACATCCACGCCGCGGCCGGTTTTGCGCTCGGACAGACGCCGTGGGGCGGGTATCCGGGTGCGACCGTGGCGGACATCGAGTCGGGCATCGGGTTCGTGCACAACGCGCGCATCATCGATCGCCCGCAGAAGACGGTCATCCGGTCTCCCTTCGTGATCACGCCGAAGCCGCCGTTCTTCCTGACGCACCGCCGGTCGACGCCGGCGATGCGCGCCGCTGCGCATTTCGACGGTGATCCGTCGATCCTTCGCCTGGTCAGGCTCATGGGCTACGCGGCTGCTCCCTGACACGACGGGCACCATGTGATGACCCGGCGGTTGGCTCCGCCGCGGCCCTGGGCCAAGGGGGTCCCGCATCGGCGGCACGGCCGGCCGGAGCGGCCGTACACCCACAACTCCTCGCCCCGCCGGCTCGAACCGGTGGTCGCGCGCGACCCGGGAGAGCGGTTTGCGCGGAGCAGGCGATGGGCGCGTGCGACGAGCGCCGAGAGGGCTGCGTCGTCGAGCGTTCCGAGGAGACGCAGCGGGTGGATCCCCTCGAGGAAGAGGATCTCGTTCGCGAAGACGTTGCCGACCCCCGCCATCACCCGCTGATCGAGCACGATGTCGATCGCAGGGGTGTCGTCGGACAACCTGCCGGCGCGCCGTACCGCCTCCCCGGCGTCGAAGTCGTCGTCGATGGTGTCCGGGCCGAGGTGCCCGATCCGCTCGAGAACCATGGGCGTGGGTGCGATCTGGACCGAGGGGGCCGCAAAGCACACGGCGACCCAGGGTCCGGATCGCAGGACGACGCGGGCCGCGCCGGGTGAGCGGCGCCAGCGTTCCCCCTCCCGGTAGAGATGCCACGATCCCGGCATCCCGAGGTGGGTGCGCAGCGACCACCCCCGGTCCACGTGGACGAGAAGGTGCTTTCCGACGCTCTCGACACCGGTCACCCGGTGGCCGACGAGTCGCCGCCCTTCCCGCCGGACATCGGGGTGGGACCCTTCGACCGCCTCGAGGACGGCGCCGTCGAACGCCTCGCGCAGGCGCGTCGCCGCCTGGAGGATGGTGTCCCCCTCAGGCACGGCGGTGGGCGAGTCCCTTGTACCCGGCGGCGAAGCCCGACTCCTGGAGCGCCCGCCCGAGGTCGGTCGAGCCGGCGGGCTCGCCGTCGATCGTCTCGACCACCATGCGGCGGATCCGGCGGTCGCCGAGCGAGGCGATCGCCGACGCGACGGGCATCGTCGCACCGCCCCAGGTCAGGAGCTTCCGGCCGCCCCGCTCGACGAAGGCGGCGAGCGACCCGTCCACGAGCACGACGTAGGCCCCGGCCGTCCGCGACGGCCGTCCACCGTCGTGGTCCGGCCAGGGGAGGGCAGCGCCGAACGGATTGGCCGGGTCGGCGGCGGCGAGGACCACGGGAGCGTCCGTTTCGGTCGATCGCAGGCGGTCGAGAGCGCCGGGGAGGGCGAACTGTGAGCCCCCACGTCCCTCGACGAAGTAGCCGCGCCGGACCCGACCGGCATCCTCCATCGCCGAGAACACCGGATAGAGACCGGCGAAACCGCCGGGTACGCCCTCGGAGAGGACGGCGTCGCGGACCGCCACCCCGTGACGCTCGAGCAGTTGCTCGGCCCGGGCCGCCGCCGTCGCCGTGTCCGAAGGCGCCGTCCGCCGAAGGTCGTCGACGAGATACCAGCGTCCAGACCCCGCCGGGGGAGCAGTCGCCGAGGGCAGGTTCGGCCGCCGACCGGACGACCGTCGGACGCGGCCCCAGAGGTAGGCCCGCAGCGGGGCCATCGTGTCGTTCGTCACCTCGCCCGCCCAGACGAGGTCCCACAGCGCGTCGAGCACCTCCTGGGGGTCGCCTCCGCCGGCGGCCTCGTAGAGGTCGGCGAAGAAGGAGGCACCGCGGGTGGCCAGACGCTCTCGGATCGCCTCGTGGCGCGCCTCAGAGGGTCGGTCGAGGGTCAGATCCCAGGCGAGGAGCGGGACCTGGTCGCGCAGGTAGAGCCCCACGCGCCCATCGCGACTGCCGAGGGGCCCGCGTCCGATCCAGACGACGTCGCCCGTCGCCGAGACCGAGTCGAGGAGCTCGGGGGTGTAGTCGAGGCGAGCGGCGAGGACGTCCGACTCGAGGATGGACGCCGGGACGGCCGCGCCCTGGAGCCGTCGGATCGTGTCGAGGAGTCGTCCCCGGGTCGCGCCGCCTCCGCCCACGCCGTGCCAGGCGGGCAGATATCGGGCGAAGGCCGTCTCGTCGACGGCTTCGACCTCGCGGCGCAGCGCGGCGAGGCTGCGGCGCCGCAGCCGTCGCAGCACGTCGGCGTCGATCCACTCGCGTCCCTCGCCCTGGGGACGGAAGGCGCCCCGGGTCACCCGGCCGCGCCCCTCCAGGTCCTCCAGGGTCCTGGTCACCACGCCCACCGGCAACCCGAGGGCCGTGGCGACCTCCGAGGCGATGAAGGGCCCGTGGGTGCGGGCGAAGCGCCCGACGACGTCGCCGACGGGGTCGGGCACCGGTTCGAGGAAGGCCTCGGGCACGCCGACGGGCGGAGCGACGCCGAGGGCGTCGCGGAGCCGGGCGACGTCCTCCGCCGCGGCCCAGTGGGCGGAACCTCCGATGGTCACCGCAACGATGCGGCGCGACGCCTCGAGCGTGGCGAGCACGGCGTCGACGGCATCCGGCTCCCGGCTGCGGGCGGCGATCCCGTCGCCGGTGAGGGGGCCGAGTGCCATGAGCAGGTCGGCGACGCCGTCGACGCCTGCGACCTTCCTGTCGTCGCTCAGGTGCTGGAGATCGAGCTCGATGGAGGCGAGGGCGTCGGCGTCGAGGAGGTCCCGGAGCTCGGGCTCTCCGAGCAGCTCCCGGAGGAGTGACTGGTCGACGGTGAGCGCCATGGCCCGCCGCTCGGCGGGTGGCGCGTC
>DATHYU010000271.1:0-2706 GCA_035458965.1 Acidimicrobiia bacterium
GGCCGCCTTGCCACCGACCAGGGACCGGTCGGACGCCGCGGAGAGCGGAAGGACCAGCGGGAGGATCTGATCAGGCATCGCTGCATCCCGGCCGCCGACCGGCCGCGGCCGGTCCCGACCCGACCGCGCCACCCATCCTCATCGATCGAAGCCCGAGACCAGGGAACCTCTCCAGCACTTCATCCCCCTTGCACCCATCCCGGCGCCCGCAACGGCGCCGCCACGCAGGAGCCCACTATGGATGAACTGCGACGCCCTGTCCACGAAGAACCGCGGATACGGGCTCACGACGATGCGCGCCGCGAGCCCGGTGCCGGGAGCTCCCCGAAGGCCCTCTCGCCGGTCGGAGGACGGCACGTTCGCGGCTTTCGCCTCGTCACCGAACCACAGGTCGAGGAGATCCCCGTACTCCTCCTTGGCCTGCCGACCCGCTCTCGAGGGCTCCTGGATCGTCACTCGCGGGCCCGGGTACGCGTAGAAGTCGCCGCCGGCGAACACGCCCGGATAGCGGACTTCGAGGGTGTCCACTGCCGCCAGGATCTCGAGTGTCCGGGGTACGGCGGTCCGAGGCTCACACCTCGATCGTGGCGCCGACGAACTCGACGCTGAAGGCTTCGCACCACACGAGCGCCGTGTACGCCCCCGGGGCCAGATCGGTCCCTGCCGGAAGGTCGTAGTTCTGGTCGCCGACGTTGCCTTTCAGGGCACCGAGGTGGATCGAGCCCGCGGCGAGCGAGGTCTGGTCGGACCCGGGCACGAGGTACACCTCGAGGTCGGGACCGTTCTGGATGTCGAAGTTCTCGAAGCGGAGCACGAGCGACCCGTCGGGGTTCTCGAAGATGCCCGCATCACCGGTGCCCGAATGGCCGGCGAGGCCGACGAACCGACCCGCCCCGAGCAGCACCGGACCGCCGGGGACGGTGGTCGGCGGCGGCTCCTCCTCGTTCGGGACCTCGGTCGCCGGCGGCGCATCGTCGGCCTGGCCCCCTTCGGCGGGCGGCTCGCCCGTCGACGGGGCCTGGTCACCTCGCGCCACTTCGGTGGTCGCCGTGGCTTCGGTCGTCGGAGGGGCGGAGGCCGTGGTCGGCTCGTCGGCCTCCGGAGCGGTGGTGGCGGGCGTCTCGTCGGCGGTGGCGAGTTGATCGGAGATCGACACCGAGAAGGTCTCGTCGACCACGTCGTCGACGAAGTACGGCGAGATCAGCCACCAGTTGACGATCGCGAACGGCACCACGAGCACGCCCACACGGGCGACCGGGGGCACGGAGAAGCGGAGCATGGCGACGAGGGCGACGGCGGCGAGGGCCGTTCCGCCGAATGTGAAGACGAGGGTTCGCCAGTTCTGGAACGGAGCCTCGAGGATCTCCGGCTCGATGACGACGAGCAGCAGCATCATCGCCGCAATCGCCGCTCCGACGATGATCTCGAGGCGGGTGATGCGGCCGATCAGCCCGCGCACGGACAAGCCGGGCGCCGAGCGGCCGTCATGGTCGGTCTTGGTGGGTGTATCAGTCACGTGACAAGGAACCCGCCGACCCGGCAATCCGTTCCCTGTTCCGCATCACAAGACGCGAAACTCTGGCACGGACCCGCAGCCGACGGCTCAGGCCGACTCCCGGCCGATGCGGGCGGCGACGGCCAGGGTCCTGTCGACGAGGTCGTCGAGCTCGAGCTCGGCGTGGCCGGCGAGGTCGACGCCGACGCGACCGTTCCAGGGGCGAACCCACGCATCGGGTATCGAGTGGCCCGCCAGCCCGAAGAGCCCGCCGACCGTCGCACCGTTGCAGTCGGTGTCCCACCCGGCCGCGACGGCGTCCCCGACGGCAGCCCCGAAGTCGTCGCCGGCAGCGCACAGCGCCCACACCACGACGGCGAGGTTGTTCACCGTGTGGACCGGCGGGTAGTGCCGGTACCGATCGTGGAGGCGATCGACCGCATCCGGCGCACCGGCGACACTGCGCCCGAACCGGACCGCATCGGCGGCGGCGCTGCCCCGCGGGATCTCGTCGAGCGCCGCATCGATCGCCTCGTCGAGATCCGCGGTCGCGGGGATCGCCGCCCCCAGGGCGGCCACGAAGGCTGCGCCGTGCAGCCCTTCTCCTCGATGCGACAGCGCAGCATCCCGGAGGGCCAGCCGGGCAGCCAGGGCAGGCCTGCCGGGACAGACCCAGCCGTAGAGGTCGGCGCGGATCTGCGCGCCGATCCAATCGTTGAACTCGTTGTCCGAGCACTCGGCCAGATCGAAGCCGGGGTCGGCCCCGTTCACGAACTCCGGGTCCATCCTGGTGAGCAGCGTGCCGTAGGCCGCCCGTTCGGCCGTCCACGTCGCCCCACCCGGCACGAGCCGCAGCCACATGCGAGCAACGTCCTCCGTCTCGAACGCCGGTCCGTGGTTCTCGAGCAGGAGGAGGGCGAGGACCGTGTAGGTGATGTCGTCGTCGGGTTCGGCACGCACGATGTGACCGGCACAGCAGGCCTTCCCCGTCCTCTCGACGGTGGTCCCCTCGATGAGGGGCACGTAGGCACGCAGCGGCCAGGCGCCCGCGGCCCTGAGGTATGCGGCGAGCCCGGCCTGCCCCTCCTCGAACGACAACACCTCGACCGGCTTGCCGAGCATGCAGCCGGAGATCCGGCCTTCCCAGGCGGCGCGCAGCCGAGCCGGTTCGGCCTGCATGGTCACCTCAGGGCCTCCGACGTCTTCGCGAT
>DATHYU010000272.1:0-17596 GCA_035458965.1 Acidimicrobiia bacterium
TCCGCCGGCTCGGCCATCTCCTCGGCGAGACGCTCGTTCGCCAGGTCGGCCCGGAGCTGCTCGAGCTGGTCGAGCGCGTGCGGGCGCTCACCAAGGTGCTGCGAGAGGACCCGGACCCCGCCAAGGCGGCCGAGCTCGACGCCCTCCTCGGGGATCAGGACCTCGAGACGATCATCCGGCTCACCCGCGCCTTCACCGCCTACTTCTACCTCGCGAACGTCGCGGAGCAGGTGCACCGCGTCGACGTCCTGACGGCGAGGTCGCGCCGGACGGCCGGCTGGCTCGAGGCCACCGTCGACCGGATCCTCGAAGCCGGGCCCCCTGCCGACGAGATCGCCGAGGTGGTCGGCCGCCTCGAGGTCCGACCGGTGTTCACGGCCCATCCCACCGAGGCGGCCAGAAGGTCCATGCTCACCAAGCTCGCCGACATCGCGGACCTGCTCCATCGGCGATCCGACCCGCGCGCGACGCGCGGCGAGATCGCCGGCATCGATCGGCGCCTCGCCGAGGTCATCGACCTGATGTGGCAGACGGACGAGCTCCGCCAGAGCCGTCCGACCCCCCTCGACGAGGCGCGGTCGGCGATCTACTACCTCGAGATCATCGTGACCGAGGCATTCGACCCCATCACGGACACCGTCGAGCGGGAGCTGGGCAGGCTCGGATCCCCGCTCCCTCCCGCCGCGACGCCCCTGCGGTTCGGCACGTGGGTCGGTGGCGATCGCGACGGCAACCCGGCCGTCACCCCGGCGCTGACCCTCGACGTCCTGGCGATGCAGCACGATCGCGGCCTCCGCTCGCTCATCGCCGCGATCGAGGAGCTGTCCGCCGAGCTGTCGACGAGCGAGCGCGTCGTCGGCGTCGAGGAGGAGCTCCGCAAGACGATCGCCGCCGCCAAGGACGCCCTCCCCGACGTCTGGGCCCGATTCTCGACGCTGAGCGCCGGAGAGCCCTATCGCCTCATGTGCGCCTTCATCCACGAGCGCCTGAACGAGACCCGGCGGCGCCTCCGCGACGGGGGCCACCACTCCCGGGGACGGGACTACCGCACCCCTGCCGACCTCGTGGCCGACCTCGAGGTGATGCACCGGTCGCTCGCCGCCAACCGGGGGGAGCTCCTGGCCGGGGGGCCGCTCACGCGCATCATCCGCCGGGTCACCGCGTTCGGGTTCGGCCTCGCCACGATGGACATCCGCGAGCACGCCGACCGGCATCACCGGCTGCTCGCCGAGATCTACGACCACGTCGGTGAGACCGGGCGCCCCTACGGCGAGCTGTCCGCAGCCGAGCGCACCGAGGTCCTGTCGAACGAGCTCCGCTCCCGCCGTCCCCTCGCTCCGGCCACGATCGCCCTCAGCGACGAGGGCGCGACCACGGCCGGCACCTTCCGCGCCGTGCGCGAGGCGCTCGACACCTACGGCCCCCAGGTGATCGAGTCGTACATCGTGTCCGAGACGACCGGCCCCGACGACGTGTTCGCGGTCGCCGTCCTCGCTCGAGATGCGGGGCTCGTCGACCTCCACACCGGAGTCGCCCGCATCGGCGTGGTCCCCCTGTTCGAGACCACCGACGAGGTCCGCCGAGCCGGCGACATCCTCGACGCCATGCTGTCCGACCCCTCCTACCGCCGCCTCGTCGAGCTCCGGGGTGATGTCCAGGAGGTCATGCTCGGGTACTCGGACTCCTCGAAGTACGGCGGGATCACGACCTCGCAGTGGGGCCTCCACCAGGCGGCCCGCGCCCTGCACGACACGGCGGACCGCCACGGGGTGCACCTGCGCCTCTTCCACGGGCGAGGTGGGACCATGGGCCGGGGCGGCGGACCCTCCAACGAAGCCGTGCTCGCCCAACCCTTCGGGACCGTCGACGCCACCATCAAGGTGACCGAGCAGGGCGAGGTCATCTCCGACAAGTACGGGCTGCCCGGCCTGGCGGAACAGAACCTCGAGCTCATGGTCGCCGCCGTCCTCGAGGCATCCCTCCTGCACCGCCGGCCGCGCCGCGATCCCGAGACGCTCGAACGGTGGTTCTCCACGATGCACGTCGTCTCCGAGGCGGCCCATGCCGCATATCGCCGTTTCGTCGAGACGCCCGAGACCCTCGAGTACTTTCGCGCCTCCACGCCCTTCGACGAGCTCGGATCGCTCAACATCGGATCGCGGCCGGCGCGCCGGCCGGGCAGCGAGTTCGGCCTCGACGGGCTGCGGGCCATTCCCTGGGTGTTCGGCTGGACCCAGACCCGCCAGATCGTGCCGGGCTGGTTCGGGGTCGGGTCGGGCCTCGTCGCCGCCCGGGAGGCCGGACGCGGGACGGAGCTCGAGGAGATGGTCCGCGAGTGGCCGTTCTTCCGAACGTTCGTCTCCAACGTCGAGATGACACTCGCCAAGACCGACATGGCCGTCGCCCAACGCTACGTCGACACGCTGGTGGAGCCCGGGCTCCGGCCGGTCTTCGACGTCATCCGCGCCGAGCACGAGCGCACCTTGGCCGCCGTCCTCGAGCTCACGGGCGAAACGGAGCTGCTCGGAGGACACCCGACCCTGAGACGCACCCTCGCCGTGCGGGACGCGTACCTGGACCCGATCAACATCCTGCAGGCGTCGCTCCTCGGCCGGTCCCGCCGCGCGGCGGACGACCCCACCCTCGCCAGGGCCCTGCTGCTCACCATGAACGGCATCGCCACGGGTCTGCGGAACACCGGCTGATGACCACGGGCGTCGACGTCGGCGGCACGTTCACGGACATCGTGGCCTGGGACGGGTCGTCGCTGCAGACGGGCAAGGTTCCCTCCACCCCCGACCAGTCGGACGGCGTCCTCACCGGCATTCGAGCGGTTGCGGGAGACGCCCCGGGCACCCTCGTGCACGGGACGACGGTGGCGACGAACTCGTTGCTCGAACGACGCGGCGCACGCACCGCGCTCGTCACCGACGCCGGGTTCGAGGACGTCCTCGAGATCGGCCGCCAGGACCGGCCCACCCTCTACGACACCTCGGTCACCCGGCCGGACCCCCTCGTCGATCGCGATCTCCGATTCGGCATCGGACGACGATCCACGCCCGCCGCACCAGGAGGGCCGGTGGATCCGAGGGAGCTCGACGCGGTGATCGCCGCTGCGCCCGATGCCGTTGCGGTGAGCCTCCTCTACTCCTACGACGACGCGTCCCGGGAGCAGGAGGTCGCCGACCGGCTCGCCGAGGCCCTGCCCGGGACACGGGTGTCACGCTCGTCCGCCGTCGTGGCGGAGTTCCGCGAGTTCGAACGGACCTCCACCACCGTGGTCAACGCCTACCTGAGCCCCGAGGTCGCCAGATACCTCGGCCGGCTCGCCGAACGGGCGTCGGCAGCCGGTGTCGTCGGGGCCCCGACGGTCATGCGCTCGTCCGGGGGGCTCATCCCGCTATCGATCGCGGCGGAGCTGCCGGCGTCGATCCTGCTGTCGGGCCCTGCGGGCGGGGTGATCGCCGCCACGGCCCTCGGCCGCGCGCTGGGCCGCGACCACCTGATCTCCTTCGACATGGGCGGCACGTCCACCGACGTCTGCCGCATCGATCACGGACGGCCCGAGGTGGGCTTCGAGCGCTCCATCGACGGCCTCCCCGTCCGCATGCCGTCGGTGGCGATCCACACCGTGGGAGCAGGCGGCGGGTCGGTCGGATGGGTCGACCCGGGAGGCGCGCTGCGGGTCGGGCCGCGCAGCGCCGGTGCCGTGCCCGGGCCGGCGAGCTACGGGCGCGGTGGCACCGAGCCCGCCGTCACCGACGCCAACCTCGTTCTCGGACGGATCGCGGCGGACGCCCGCCTCGGTGGCGATCTCGGCCTCGACCGGGGAGCCGCGACGCGGGCACTGGCGTCCGTGGGGTCCGCCGTCGGGCTCGACGCGGACCGCACCGCCCTCGGCATGGTGGAGATCGTCGAGGCCCACATGGAACGGGCGATCCGGGCGGTGTCGGTGGAACAGGGCGCCGATCCCCGGCGGGCCGTCCTCGTCGCCTTCGGCGGCGCCGGCGGCCTGCATGCCACGGCGCTGGCCCGCAGCCTCGACATGGCCGGCGTCGTCGTCCCCGCGCACGCCGGAGTGTTCTCCGCCCTCGGGCTCCTGCTCGCCCCGCCGCGGGCCGACGCCGCCCGGTCGATCCTGCTCGTCGCCGGAGCCGGCGGACTCGACCCCGCGGTGTCGGCCATCGCCGACGAGGCCGACGAGGCCCTCCGGGCCGCGTCGGGCGAACGCGGCCATGTGCGGACCTCCGTCGACGTCCGGTACCTCGGCCAGTCCCACGAGACCGGCGTGCCCTACGCCGCCGGTGAGGGCTGGGAGGCGCTCGCGGCGCGGTTCCACGAGGCCCACCGGACCCGCAACGGCTTCGCCCGTCCCGACGACCCCATCGAGGTCGTCACGGTGCGGGCCGAGGCGACGGGCACGCCGGCGCTGCGGTGGGACGAGGTCCCGGTTCCCCCGCCGTCGGGCGACCCCGGGCGGCCCGACCGGCCCGTCTTGACGGCGGAAGGGCCGATCACCGCGGCCGGATGGTGGCGGCCGGCATTGGCGCCCGGCGACGAGGTCGTCGGCCCCGCCGTCATCGAGGAGCCGGAGGCGACGACGTATCTCGGGCCCGGCGAGCGAGCCCTCGTGGACGAGTCCGGGGCACTGGAGGTCACCTGGTGAGCATCGACGCCGTCACGCTCGAGGTCGCCCGGAACCGGTTCGCCGCCGTCGCCGACGAGATGGGCCTCGTGCTGAAGCGCACCGCGTACTCGCCCAACATCAAAGAGCGCATGGACTGCTCGGCGGCGATCTTCGTCCCCGACGGAGAGATGCTCGCCCAGGCGGAGCACATCCCCGTCCACCTCGGCTCGATGCCCGCCTCCGTGGCTGCCTGCCTCGAACGGTTCGGCGCCGACGTCGAGCCCGGGATCCAGTTCGCGGTCAACGACCCCTTCCACGGCGGCACCCATCTCAACGACCTGACCCTGGTCCGCCCCGTGTACGACGGACGCCTCCTCGTCGGCTGGGTCGCCAACCGCGCCCACCATGCCGACGTCGGTGGCGAGGCTCCCGGGTCGATGCCGGCCCACGCCACGCGCCTCGACCAGGAGGGCCACATCGTCCCGCCGATGATCGCGGCCGCGGGAGGTGCCTGGCTCCCCGACTTCGTCGAGCCGTTCCTCGCCGCCACCCGGACACCGGCGGAGCGCCTCGGCGACCTCTCCGCGCAGCTCGGCGCCAACGAGGCGGGTGCCGCGCGGCTCCTCGAAGCTCTCCGGTCCGAGGGGCGGCGGGCCGGGGCGGTGACCGCCGGCCTCCTCGACTACGGCGAAGCCCGCATGCGCGCCGCGCTCGAGGCCCTGCCCGACGGGACATGGACGTTCACCGACGTCATGGAGTGGGGTGACGACGACCTCCCGATCCGGGTGGCCGTCACCATCGAGGGCGGCACCCTCACCGCCGACTTCGGCGGGACCGCGCCCCAGATCGCCGGAAACATCAACGCCGTCGAGGCGGTGACCCGGTCGTGCCTGTACTACGCGGTGCGGGTCGCCACCGACCCGTCCATCCCCGCCAACGGGGGCTGCTACCGGCCGGTGGACCTCCGGGTCCCACCGGGGACGATCGTGTCGGCCCAGCCACCGGTCGCCGTCGCCGCGGGAAACGTCGAGACGAGCCAGCGGATCGCAGACGTGCTGCTCGGCGCCATGGCCGGGGCGGCACCCGATCGCGTTCCGGCGGCAGGCCAGGGGACGATGAACAACGTGCTCATCGGGTCGGAGCGCACCGTCTACTACGAGACCGTGGCCGGCGGCGAGGGCGCCACGCCGAACCGGCCCGGCCAGTCGGGCATCCAGGTGGGCATGACGAACACCAGGAACACCCCCATCGAGAGCCTCGAGACCCACTACCCCTTCGTCGTCCGGGAGACCTCGCTGCGCCGCGGCAGCGGCGGCACGGGCCACCACCGCGGCGGCGACGGCATCGTGCGAGAGATCGAGTTCACCGAGGACGTCACCGTCTCGCTGATGAGCGAGCGACGGCGGGTCGCCCCGTGGGGCCTGGCCGGAGGTGGTCCCGGCGCGACCGGTGAGGACTGGATCATCGACCGCACCGGGACACGCGACCGGCTCCCGGGGAAGGTCACCTTCGAGGCCCGCAGCGGCGACCGGCTTCGGGTGCTCACGCCGGGTGGAGGAGGATGGGGGTCGTGATCGACATCGTGGCCTTCGACGCCGACGACACGCTGTGGCACAACGAGCGGCTGTTCATCGACACCCAGCGCCGATTCCGCGAGCTCCTCGGCCGCCACAGGGACGCCGACGTCATCGAGCAGCGCCTCTACGACACCGAGGTCGCCAACCTGCAGCACTACGGCTACGGCATCAAGGCCTTCACCCTGTCGATGATCGAGACCGCGATCGACCTCACGGAAGGCGAGGTCACCGGCGACGAGATCACCGAGATCCTCCACTGGGGCCGCGAGATGCTGCTCGCCCCCGTCGATCTGCTCCCGGGCGTCGAAGCGGCGATCACCCGGCTCGCCGACCGGTACCCGCTCATGGTGATCACGAAGGGCGACCTGCTCGACCAGGAGACGAAACTGGCGAGATCCGGCCTCGGGGACTTCTTCTCCCACGTCGAGGTCGTGAGCCGCAAGGACCGCGGGACGTACGAGGAGATCCTCGCTCGCCACGGCCTCGGACCGGAGCGGTTCGTGATGGTGGGCAACTCGCTGCGCTCGGACGTCGTCCCGGTCGCCGAGATGGGCGCCCACGCCATGTACGTGCCCTACGAGACGACGTGGGCCCACGAGGACGTGCCGCCGGACCGGCTGCGGCACCTCGTGTTCCACACGCTCGAATCGATCGAGGATCTTCCTCGGCTGCTCGAGGAGATCGCGGCGGGCGGAGACGCCGGACACCAATAGACGGTCCGGCCCGGACCTGCGAAAGTGCGTCGGATGGACGGCGCCCCGCGCTCCCCCGACGGCCTCACGCTCGCCGCCTTCGCGGCCGCCGTCACCCTGGGAGCGGGCAACTTCATCGGGGTCCGGTTCTCCAATCGCGAGCTCGAGCCGTTCTGGGGCGCCGGCCTCCGGTTCGCCATCGCGACCACGATCTTCGTGGGCCTCATGGCCGCGATGCGGCTGCGGGGCCCACGGGGCCGCGACCTGGTGCTGACGATCCTCTTCGGCGCACTCGGGTTCGGGGCCTTCTACGCCCTCATGTACTGGGCGCTCGTGCGCGTGTCCGCGGGCATCGCGTCGGTCGTCATGGCCGTCGTCCCGCTGCTCACGGTCCTCTTCGCCTGGGCGCAGGGTCAGGAGCGGCTCTCGCTTCGCAGTGCGGCCGGCGCGCTCCTCGCCCTCGGCGGGATCCTCTGGATGGTGATCGGGCCCAGGGACGTCAGCCTCCCGGGCACCGCCCTCGCCGCGATGCTCCTGGCGGCGGCGTGTGTCGCCCAGTCGGTGATCCTCGGCAAGCGGGTGTCCCACCAGCATCCGGTGGTCACCAACGCCATCGGCCTGGGCACGGGCACCGTCATACTCCTCGGGCTGTCGCCCCTGGCGGGCGAGGCGTGGACGCTCCCCCGCCAGGCCGAGGTCGTCGTCGCCGTCGGGTACCTGGCCACCGCAGGATCGATCGGCCTCTTCGTCCTGCTGCTCGTCGTCGTCCGGCGCTGGACGGCCTCGGCGACGTCCTACATGTTCGTGCTGTTCCCGGTGATGACGATGCTGCTCGACGCGGTGCTGCTCGACGAGCCGATCACGGCGCAGGGCGTGGTCGGTGCCGTCCTCGTCATGGCGGGTGTCTGGTTCGGGGCCCTCTCGCCGGGTGCCCGCCGCGCCCTGGCGGCGGCACCCGAGGCCGCGGCCGCCTGACTCAGCCGAGCCAGGCGCGGAGCAGCTCGTAGTCGACCGAGGTGGAGACGGCGGCTCCTGCCGCAAGCAGCCCGCCGGCGTGCTCCGGATCCCGGGCGACGCCGAGCACCCGCATCCCCGCCGCGACCGCGGCCCTGGCACCGGTCACCGTGTCCTCCACGGCGACGCAGCGGTGCGGGTCGAGGCCGAGGCGATCGGCGGCGAGCAGGTACACGTCGGGGGCAGGCTTGGGGTGCTCGACCTCGTCGCCGGCGGCAGAGACCTGCACGCGGCGCGAGAGCCCCGCTCGCTCCAGCGTCAGGTCGAGACGCTCCCGGGGGCTGGCGGTGGCCACGGCCACCGGAACCCCGTCGAAGGCGAGCCGCTCGAGGGCGTCGACCGCGTCCGCGAAGGCGGTCAGCCCCCGGTCGAAGGAGGCGGCGAGGGCTGCGAGGAGCTCCGGCCAAAGCTCGCCGGGAGCGGGCACGGCCGGGCCGGGGCCCGCCGTCAGCGCCGCATGGGTCGCCTCGTACCCGAACCCGGTGCACGCCTCGACGTCGCGCTCGGTCACGGCCCGGCCGTGGGCGCTCAGCGCCGCGACCCAGGCGACGCGCGAATGGGGCTCGGAGTCGACGAGCACCCCGTCGACGTCGAAGACGACGCCGCTCACGCCCGCTCGCGCAGCAGCTCGCTCACGCGACGCGGATCGGCCTTGCCGCCGGTGGCGCGCATCACCTGGCCGACGAAGAAGCCGACGAGCTTCATGTCGCCACCGGCGAGTCGCTCCCGCTCGTCGGGACTGGCGGCGAGCGCCTCGTCCACCGCGTCGACCAGGGCCCCCTCGTCGGAGATCTGCAGCAGGTCCCGGGCCTCGGCGACGGTCCGGGGAGGGCCTTCCCCGGAGAGGACCCCCTCGAGCACCGTCTTGGCGGCGGTCGCCGACACGTCGCCGTCGTCGATCAGGGCGAGGAGCTCGGCGAGGTGCTCGCCGGACAGGGCCGCCGGCTCGGCCTCCTCGCGGCGCATCCACGCCGTGACCTCACCGGTCAGCCAGTTGGCGGCCGCCCGGGCATCGGCGCCGGCGTCCAGGGCGCTTTCGAAGATCCCGGCGAGCAGGTCGTCGGAGGCCAGGTGACGGGCGTTGCCCGCGTCCACGCCGGAGTCGACGAACCGGCCCCGGCGCGCCGCCGGCAGTTCGGGGAGCCCGGCCCGGAGGCGGTCCACCACATCGGACCGGACCTCGACCGGGACGAGGTCCGGCTCCGGGAAGTAGCGGTAGTCGGACGACTCCTCCTTCGAGCGCCCCGGCTCGGTTCGGCCCCGCTCCTCGTCCCAGTGGCGGGTCTCCTGGTCGATCGTCCCGCCGTCGTCGAGGATCCGCCCCTGGCGGTCGATCTCGTGTGCGAGCGCCCGCTGCAGCGACCGCAGCGAGTTCATGTTCTTGACCTCGACCTTGGTCCCGAAGGCCTCCGTGCCCGCCCTCCGCAACGACACGTTCGCATCGAAGCGCATGGAGCCCTCTTCGAGCTTCGCGTCCGACACCCCGAGGGCGAGGACGATCGCTCGGAGCTCGGCGGCGTAGGCGCGGGCCTCCTCGGGCGTCCGGATGTCGGGCTCGGTGACCGCCTCCATGAGCGGCACGCCGGCACGGTTGAAGTCGACGAGCGAGGCCTCGGAGCCGTGGATCCGGCCCGACTCGCCGAGGTGGGTCGACTTGCCGGTGTCCTCCTCCAGGTGCACCCGGGTGAGGCCGACGCGGCGGACGCCGTCGTCGGTCTCGACGTCGAGATGCCCGTCTGCGCACAGCGGGATGTCGTACTGGGAGATCTGGTAGTTCTTCGGCATGTCGGCGTAGAAGTAGTTCTTGCGGTGGAAGAGCGACCGCGGGGCGATCGCACAGTCGAGGGCGAGCCCGAGCATCACCGTCCACTCGATCGCCCGCTCGTTCGGCACCGGGAGCGCCCCCGGAAGGCCGAGGCAGACGGGACACACGTTCGTGTTCGGCTCGGCGTTGACGTCGGCGGGGCAGCCGCAGAACATCTTCGAGGCGGTGAGCAGCTCGATGTGGGTCTCGATCCCGATGACGGCTTCCCAGGTCATGCCGCCCCCTCCGAGCTCGCCAGGGCGGGTCGGGCGTCGAACCCGGCCAGCGCCTCGACGGCCTTGGCGGCCCGGAACATGACCGGCTCGCCGAGCGCCGGCGCGAGGATCTGGAACCCGATCGGGAGCCCCGACCGATCGACCCCGGTCGGAACCGAGATCCCCGGATGGCCGCTGAGGTTCGACGGGATCGTGCAGATGTCCGAGAGGTACATGGCGATCGGATCGTCCGTGCGGGCCCCCAAAGGGAAGGCCGTGGTCGGGCTGGTCGGCGTCACGAGCACGTCGACCTGCCGATAGGCCGCCTCGAAGTCGCGGATGACGAGCGTCCTGACCTTCTGGGCCTGCCCGTAGAAGGCGTCGTAGTAGCCGGCCGACAGCGCATAGGTCCCGAGGAGCACCCGGCGGGTCACCTCGGGGCCGAAGCCGTCGCGCCGCGTGGCCGACATCATCTGCTCGACGGACGAACCGTCAAGGCGCAGGCCGTATCGCACCCCGTCGAACCGGGCGAGGTTGGCGGAGCACTCGGCGGGTGCGATGAGGTAGTAGGCGCTGAGCGCGTACTCGGCCGACGGCAACGAGACGTCGACGACCGTCGCCCCGGCCCGCTCGATCGCCCCGAGGGTGGCACGGAAGTTCGCCTCGACGTCGGGCTCGAACCCTTCGCCCGAGAACTCGGTCACGACCCCGACGCGAAGACCCTCGAGACCGCCGTCGAGCGCCGCCCGCACGTCCGGCACCTCGCCTCGGTACGAGGTCGCGTCCGACGGGTCGTGCCCCGCGATCGCCTCGAAGACGGTCACACAATCGTCGACCGACCGCGTCAGCGGCCCGATCTGGTCGAGGGACGAGGCGAAGGCGACGAGGCCGTAGCGGCTGACGAGACCGTACGTCGGCTTCATCCCGACGATGCCGCACAGCGAGGCGGGCTGGCGGATCGATCCACCGGTGTCGCTGCCGAGGGCGGCGAACGACGAGCCCGCCGCCACCGAGGCGGCGGAGCCGCCGGAGGACCCGCCCGGCACCCGCCCGGGGTCCCACGGATTGCGGGTGGGACCGTAGGCCGAGTTCTCGGTCGACGATCCCATGGCGAACTCGTCGAGGTTGGTCTTGCCCACGACGACCGCCCCGGCGCTCCGGAGACGCTCGACGACCGTGGCGTCGTAGGGCGGGCGGTAGCCGGCGAGGATGCGGGACGAGCAGGTGGTCTCGACGCCCCGCGTGACCATGTTGTCCTTGAGGGCGACGGGGATGCCGTGCAACGGTCCGAGATCCTGGCCACGGGCGAGTGCGGCGTCCGCCTCGGCGGCCGCCTCGGCCGCGCCGTCCGCGTCGAACGTCAGGAAGGCATGGAGCTCGGCTTCGGTCATCGTGGCGCGACGGCGGACCGCTTCGAAGAGATCGACGGCGGTGACGTCTCCGTCACGCAGCCGGCGCCCCGCCTCGGTGATGGTCAGGTCGGCGAGGTCGGTCACGCGTCCTCCAGGAACGCCGGCACCTTGAAGTAGGGGCCGTCGCGGTCGGGGGCCTGGTCGAGGACCTCCTCCCGATCCAGCGACGGCTCGATCTCGTCGGAGCGCAAGGCGTTCACCATCGGCAGCGGATGGGCGGTCGGCGGCACGTCGTCGGTGTCGAGCGCCTGGACGCGCGCGGCGTGCTCCAGGATGTCGCCGAGCTGGGCGCCGTAGCGCTCGAGCTCCTCTGCGTCGAGCCCGATCCGGGCCAGGCGCGCGACCTTGGCGATATCGATGTCCACGGGCATGGCGTGGATGGTACCCAGCCGCCGATACCGTCCGACCATGCACGTCGTCGGCATCGATCTCGCCTGGTCGGACCGCAACCCCAGCGCCGGGTGCGCACTCGACGGTGCGGGCCGGATCGTCGACGAGACCCCGCTGGGTGACGACGACGAGATCCTGGCGTGGATCGCCTCCATCGCTCCGCGCGTCGTCGCCGTCGATGCGCCGCTCCTCGTGCCGAACGAGACGGGCATGCGACCCTGCGAACGGGAGATCCAGCGCGTCTACGGGGGGCGGGGCGGCGGCGCCCACCCCGCCAACCGAGCCCTGCTGACCCGGACGTCGGGGCGCATCCGCGGCGAGGACCTGGCCCGGCGCCTCGAGGGGTTCGGCGGCCCCTGGGACGACGCCGAAGGCACCCTGATCGAGGTCTACCCGCATCCCGGGATGATCGAGGTGTTCGGCCTCCCCCGCCGGCTGCCCTACAAGCGGGTACCCGCGGCCGAGCGCCCGGGCCGACTGCGGGAGCTCCGGCGTCTCCTCGAGTCGCTCACCGACCCGCCCCTCAGGGGTGCGCGGGTGCCTCTCGACGGGTCGATCCGAGGCCGCCGGGCGAAGGCCGCCGAGGACCGCCTCGACGCCCGATTCTGCGCCTGGGTCGCCTCGGTGTGGGCTCTCCACCCCGACCGCGTGCGCCTGTTCGGCGACGCGGCCACCGGGCACATCGCCGTCCCCAGGGCCGAAAGTCCCTGACGTTCGGACCACGGTCGGCTGGCCGACGCGGCGACGGCGTGCCACCCTGCCGCCATGCGATGGTCCCACCGATCGATCTCCGCTCTCCTCGCCGTCGCCCTCGCCGCATGCTCCGGGGCCGACGCCTCGGAGACCGCTTCGACCGCCGAGGCGACGGCCACCACCGAGGCGAGGGTCTTCGTGACCGCCGACCCGGCGGCCAGGGTGTTCAACGCCGACGTGGTGTTCACCGCCGAGGGCGTCGACCCCGAGATCCTCTTCCTGCCGGCGGGCCACCCGGTCCGCCTCGCCTTCCGGAACCGGACCCCCGACGAGCGCCACTTCCGGGTCGCCGGTCTCGTCGCCGACGAGGTCCGCTGGCTGCTGGAGCCCGAGTACACGCTCTTCGATCTCGAGCAGATGACGCCCGAGCAGCAGGAGGAGATCGGCTTCGATCCGACGAAGAGCGATGAGGAGCACTTCCTGCACCACCTCGCGCCGAGCCTCATGGCGATGGTCGACGAATCACCCGAAGGCATCCAGCCCCTGCCCGGCGAGGTCCACGCCTACACGACCGGCCATGCCACGGAGCTCATCACGTTCTACCCGGTCATGACCGGCCGGTACGAGGTCCAGGACGTGCTGAGCGGCGAGACGATCGGGACCGTCATCGTGTTCGCGACGGAGGAGTAGCAGGCGGCCGCCCGTCAGCCGGTCACGAGGGCCTCGATCGCACGGCGCACCCGCTTCTCGCTGACCGGGCCCTTGGCGCCCACGGACTGGGCGAACAGGCTCACCCGCAGCTCCTGCAGCATCCACGCCACCTCCAGCATGTCCGTCGAGAACGGCAGCGCCTCGACGAGCCGATCGAGCTCGGCCTCGAGCTCCCGGACCCGGCCCATCGCTGCCCGATCCCTCCCGGGGTTCTCGGCCACCGCCCCGAGCCGCCGGACCGCTGCCTCCACGTAACGCCGCACGTCGTCGATGCGGTCGACCCCCACCGCCGTCAGGAACCCGGGGAAGACGAGGCGGTCGATCTGTTCCCGCACGTCCTCGGCCACGTCCCCGAAAGCGGAGGCAGCCGGGCCGTCGAGGGCCACCGCGAGCCGGTGCAGCTGCTCGAGCACCCGTCCCGACCGTTCCCCCACCGTCTCGATCGCCTGCGCGAGCTCGTCGCGCACTGCATCGACGAGGCGCCCGAAGCCCTCCCGATCCCATGCGGGACCGCCGCTGCGGACGATCGCGTCGTCGAGGGCGCAGGTGAGGCAGTCGTCCATCCACGCCTCGGCGTCGGGATAGGGGCTCCCGACGAGCGACAGGCCGACCTCGCTGTCGAGCACCGACCGAAGGAGCCTCTGGGGCGACGGCAGCGACCGCAGGATCAGCCTCCGGGTGCCCGCCCACATCGCCTCCACCTGCTCGGCCTCCGTGGGGAGGACCCGGATCGCCACCGCGTCCCCGTCGTCGACGAGGGCCGGGAACGCCTCCAGCCCCGAGTCCCCGACCGACACGACGGGCGGCAGGGCGTCCATGTCCCACTCGGTGATGCCGTCTCGCTCGAGGGGGTGGCGCATCGCCGAGACGGTCCCGCGCGCCCGCTCCCGGAACCGATCCCGGAGCGCGGCGAGGTCGTCGCCGTGATCGAGCACGCCGCCGGCCTCGTCGACGATGCGGTACCGCGGACGCAGATGCGACGGCACCCGATCGAGGTCGATCTCGTCCGGCGTGATCGGCACCCCCGACCGGCGGGTGAGGGCCCGGCACACCGCGGCCACGACATCGCCCCCGGGCTCGAGCCCGCCCGCGACGTCGGCCGCGACGTCCCCGATGGGGAGGAACAGCCTCCGCAGCCGTTTCGGCAGGGACCGCATGAGGGCCTCCACCAGATCGGACCGCAGCCCGGGCACGTTCCACGAGAACACGGTCGGGTCGATCCGCTCGAGGGCGGCGACGGGGACGTCGACGGTCAGCCCGTCGTGCTCGCTCGTCGGGTCGAACTCATACCCCAGCGGCAGCGAGAGGTCTCCGTACTCCCAGACGGGCGGGAAGGCCTCGTCGTCGACGGCATCGGCGTCGGGAGTGACGAGATCCTCCCGCGTGAGGTCGAGGAGGTGGGGGTGTTCGGGGCGCGTCTGGTTCCACCATCGATCGAAGTGACGGGCGGACACGATGTCGCCCGGGAGGCGGGCGTCGAAGAAGGCGACGAGGTCGTCCTCGGGGACGAGGAGATCCCCCCGGCGGGCCCGGGCCTCGAGCGCCAGGACCTCGTCGATCAGCGCCCGGTTGTGCTCGTCGAACCGGTGGTGCGTCTCCCACTCCCCGGCGACGAGGGCATGGCGGATGAACAGCTCCCGGGCGGCGGCGGCATCGAACCGGCCGTACAGGACGATCCGGTCGGTCCGCAGCGCCAGGCCGAACAGGGTCACGCTCTCCCGGGCGACGGCCGCTGCGCGATCGGGCGCCCACCACGGCTCCGACACGGTGCGGCGCACGAGGTGGGCACCGACCCGTTCGAGGGTCTCGACGTCGATGGCCGCCACGCCGGTCGCCCACGGTCGCGTCGTCTCGACGAGCTCGGCGGCCATGACCCACTCGGGGTTCCGCTTGAAGAGCACCGAGCCCGGCCGGATCGAGAACCGCGTCCCGCGCGCCCCGCGGTACTCGTGCCCGTCGGGATCCTTGTGCCCGATCTGTGAGAGGAGGCCCGCCAGCAGCGACTCGTGGATCAGGTCGGGCGTCGCAGGCGTCCGGTTGACGCGCATCCCGAGGTCGCGGGTGATGCGGGAGAGCTGGGCGCGCAGGTCCTGCCACTCCCGCACCCGGCGCCAGTTGAGGAACTCCTCGCGGCACATGCGGCGGAACTGGTTCGAGGTTCGTGCCTCCCGCTCGGCGCTGACGAAGGCCCACAGCCGCAGCCACGAGAGCAGGTCGGAATCGGGGTCCGCGAAGCGGCGATGCCGCTCGTCCGCCTGCTGCTCCTTGTCGATCGGTCGCTCCCGCGGGTCCTGGATCGACAGGGCCCCGGCGATCGTGAGCACCTCGTCGAGGCACCCGTGGCGGCCGGCGGCGACGAGCATCCGCCCGATCCGCGGGTCGACGGGGATCCGGGCGAGGCTCCGCCCGATGTCGGTGAGCCACCCCCGGGTCCCGGGGACGCCGTCGCCGACCGCCCCGAGCTCCTCGAGCAGCAGGGCGCCGTCGCGGATCGCCCGGGTGTCGGGAGGCTCGAGGAAGGGGAAGTCCTCGACGCCGCCGAGCCCGATCGCCGCCATCTGGAGCATGACCGACGCGAGGTTCGTCCGGAGGACCTCGGGGTCGGTGAACTCCGGCCGTCCGGCGTAGTCCTGCTCGGAGTAGAGGCGGATGCAGACACCGGGGCCCAGCCGGCCGCACCGCCCCGCCCGCTGGTCGGCCGAGGCCCGCGAGACCGGCTCGATCGGCAGCCGCTGGACCTTCGTGCGCCGGTTGTAGCGCGAGATCCGGGCCATGCCCGCGTCGACGACGGACCGGATGCCCGGCACGGTCAGCGATGTCTCGGCGACGTTCGTGGCGACGACGATCCGCCTCCCCGTGTGGGGGGCGAAGATCCGGTGCTGCTCCCCGGCCGACAGACGGCCGAACAGCGGGAGGATCTCCGTGTGGCGGAGGTCGAGCTCGGCGAGGGCGTCGATGGCGTCGCGGATCTCCCGCTCCCCGGAGCAGAAGACGAGGATGTCGCCGGTCCCTTCGGCCGCCAGCTCGAGAACGGCATCACAGATGCCCTGGCTCTGGTCGATGACCTCCGGGCCCCCGTCGAGCGGCCGGTAGCGGACCTCGACCGGATAGGTGCGCCCCGACACCTCGACGACCGGTGCGTCGTCGAAGTGGGCGGCGAACCGCTCGGTGTCGATCGTCGCCGACGTGATGATGACCTTGAGGTCGGAGCGACGCGGCAGGAGCCGTTTGAGGTAGCCGATGAGGAAGTCGATGTTGAGCGAGCGTTCGTGGGCCTCGTCGATGATGAGGGTGTCGTAGGCGAGCAGATCGGGGTCCCGCTGGATCTCGTTGAGCAGGATGCCGTCGGTCATCACCTTGACGAGGGTCCCGTCGGAGACCTCGTCGGTGAAGCGCACGGTGTATCCGACGGCCCCGCCGACCTCGACCTTCAGCTCCTCGGCGACCCGCTCGGCGATGGATCGGGCCGCGATCCGTCTCGGCTGCGTGTGCCCGATCGTCCCTCCGACGCCGCGGCCGAGCTCGAGGCAGAGCTTGGGCAGCTGGGTGCTCTTGCCCGACCCGGTCTCACCGGCGACGACGACGACCTGATGGTCCCGCACCGTGTGGAGGATCTCCTCGCGCCACAGCGTGATCGGGAGGTCCTCGGGGTACTCGATCCGCTTCGGGACGTTGGCGCGGCGAACGCCGATCCGCGCCTCGGCCCGCTCGAGATCGGCGGCGATGAGCCCGAGGACCTCGGCGCGACGCTGCCGGTCGCCGATCCGCTCGGCGCCGCCCAGTCGCCTGCGCAGGGCGGCCCGGTCGGCGATCGCCAGATCGTCGAGACGCGCGCTGAGGTCGGAAGATGGCGCGGACATGACCCCGCAAGGGTACGGCGGCTCCGGTTCGGCTCACCCTTCCGTGAGGAACCGCCGCATGGCGTCGAAGGCGACGTCGAGGTTCCCGATCGCCACGGACTCCGTCCGCTGATGGGCCTGGGCCGTCTCGCCCGGGCCGTAGTTGACCGCCGGGACGCCTCGCTGGGTGAGGCGGGCGACGTCGGTCCAGGCCTGCTTGCCGGTGGCGACCGCCCCGCTCACGGACTCGAGCCGGGCGAAGTGGGGGTTCCCGGCCGGGATGGGGGCCGCAGGCGCCCGGTCCACGATGGTGATGTCGTCCGCGACGGCGCTCACCTCGCGCAGCCTGGCCTCGGCCTCCTCGAGCGACAGGGACGGCGGGAAGCGGTAGTTGAGGTTCACGTCGAACGACGGCGGGATGACGTTGCGGGCGATGCCCCCCGACGCCATGGTCACCGCGAAGAGCTCCTTGAACTCGTAGCCCTCGACCACCACCGCCTGGGGACGGCGCTCGTGCATCGCGGCGAGCCACGACCCGGCCTTCGTGACGGCGTTCTCGCCGAGCCACGGGCGAGCGGAATGCGCGGACGTCCCCGAGAACGTGACCGTGGCGTTCAGGGCG
>DATHYU010000273.1:0-3300 GCA_035458965.1 Acidimicrobiia bacterium
GATCCCTTTCTCCTCGCGGCCTCGGTGGCGTCGACGGCGCCCGGGATCACCGTCGGCACGGCGGTCGCCATTGCGTTCGCCCGTTCTCCGATGACGGTCGCCTACACGGCCCGTGACCTCGCCGCCCTGACCGGAGGGCGATTCGTGCTCGGGCTCGGCACGCAGGTGCGGGCTCACGTGGTGCACCGGTTCGCGATGCCATGGTCCGCTCCGGTCGCGCGGCTGCGCGAGTTCGTGGACGCCCTCAGGACGATCTGGGCCTCGTGGCAGGACGGCGGGCCGCTGCGATTCCGCGGCGAGCACTACCGCCTCTCGCTCATGACCCCGTTCTTCGATCCCGGGCCCCTGCCGGAGGGCGGGGTGCCCGTCGCGATCGCCGGGGTCGGTCCCGGGCTCTCCCGCCTGGCCGGCGAGATCGCCGACGGCTTCCACGTCCATCCCTTCCACACGGTCGGCTATCTCCGCGACGTCGTCGTGCCGGCCATCGCCGAGGGAGCCGCGCTGGAGGGGAGGTCCGCGGGGGATGTCGAGCGCTTCTGTTCGGTGTTCGTCGCCACGGGCCGCACCGAGGCCGACGTGGTCCGCGCCCGCGACGCCCTCCGCTCCCAGATCGCGTTCTACGCGTCGACCCCGTCGTACCGCGCCGTGCTCGAGCATGCGGGGTGGGACGTCGGCGAGCAGTTGACCGCGCTGTCCAGGCGCGGGGCGTGGGAGGAGATGGCCGGGCTCGTCACCGACGAGATGGTGGATGCCGTCGCCGTGGTCGCGCCGCACGACGAGCTCGCGGTGCGGCTCCGCGACCGCTACGACGGCGTGCTCGACCGCATCGGGATCCATCCGGGGGAGCCGCTGGGCCTCGACGAAGACGAGGAGTCGGCGCTGGTGGCGGACCTCAGAGGCTGACGCACACCCGAGGCGCTCAGGCCTCGAGATGGGCGGCGTCGTTGAATCCGGCCACCTGCGGGCCGGGGAAGGCGATGGTGCTGATCGCCGTGTTCACAACGCCCGTGAAGGGCCCGCGGAACACGTTGCCGTCGACGGGCATGCCCGCGGCCCAACGCATGGCGGCCAGCGTCGGCCCCGCATGGGTGCCGACGAGCACCGTCTCGCCGGTGTCCGCGGCGGCGGCGATGCGTTCGAGCGTTCGGGTCACTCTCCTGCTCACATCGGCCCAGCGCTCGCCGCCGGGCCGCGGCACGTCCTCGCCACCGCGGTACCGGGCGAAGAGATCCGGCCACTCGGCCTCGATCTCCTCGGCCAGCCGGCCGCCCCAATCTCCGTTGGCGATCTCGCGCAGGTCCTCGTCGGTCGTCATCTCGATGCCGAGCCGTCGAGCCGTCGGCCCCACCGTGTCCCGGCAGCGCTGCAGGTCCGAAGAGACGATCCGGGTGATCGGCCACCGGACGAGCCGCTCCGTGAGCCTGCCGACCTGGGCGCGCCCGCCGTCCGTCAACGGGACGTCCGCCTGACCGATGAACCGGCCCTCGGAGTTCCCTTCGGCTTCGGCGTGACGAACGAGCAGTAGCGTTAACATGGCGTTACCCCCGGCGCCGCAGGATAGGTGACCATATGCGCCGAATCTTCCTCACCCTCACCAGTGTCCTCGTTCTCGTCGTGACGGCCGCCCCGGCTCACGCCGCCGGCCAATGCGCGGCCCGGTTCCCCGGTGCGGGGTTCGACACCCGGGCCGACGCCGGTGTCGTGTCCGTCGTCGGCGTCGGGCTCAACGAAGAGCTCACCGCCCGGTACGCCAGGGTCTGGGCGCCGGTCGTCGACCTGCTCCAGAACGACTTCGGCACGCTGGAGGGCGTCGAGGTGTGCGTCTTCGAGAACGAGGTCCCGCTCGACTCGGCAGACTACGACTACCCCGACAGCCTTCCCATCCGGTCGATCGCCTTCGCCGACGAAGGCATGGTCGTCCTCTCGGCGTGGCGGATCGCCGGGCCGCTCGACGCCGGGCTCGTGGGCCTCGTCCACATCGCCCAGGTGCGCGCGGGCGGCGGCAGCTATCCCGAGCCCCTCGGTGCCGACGGCATCGGGTACTACCGCAACCGGGTCGAGGGGACCACCGACGCCGTCCACAACCGGTTCGTGCGGTCCAACGTGGGGCTGCGCGAGCCCTGGCCGCCGATCCCGTGGCTCGGCGGGGAGCCGCGGTCCGACATCCTCGCGTGGAATGCCGAGCAGGCCATCGGGAGCCAGTACACCTCGGGCGTCGGCTACGGCGGCGCCGGCGAGTTCACGAACCACGTCGTCCTGAACGGCGGGCCATCCGTGCTCGCGAACCCGGATCCCGGCGTCGTCGCCACCCTCGACGAGGGGTGGCGCCAGCAGCTGTTCGACGAGTCCGGCTCGATCCCCGGCGGCTCCCGCGGGTGGATCAAAGGCGTGCTGTTCGCCGTGGGAGCGGTCGTCCTCGGGATCGGCGTCGCGGTCTCGACACGGCTCGCGCGTAAGCGGCAGGAGCGGTATCTGCTCGAGCTGGCCGATGACCCGCGGATCCCGGCGTTCGCCCCGGAGGACACCGGGCCGATCAGGACCTCACCCGCCGGCAGCCTCCGCCGTCGAGACGCGGGGGTCGGCGGCCGCCGATCGCGTGCCGTCGGGCGCGATCTCGATGATCGAAACCGGGCCCCATCCGGAAGGAAGGTCGGGCGCGGCGTCGACGTGATGCCCGCGGGCGGCGAGGCCCGAGACGACGCCTACCGGCATCCGGGCTTCGACCGAGACGACTGAGCCGCCCCCGACGTCCTCGAACTCCATGTTCCATCGCGGCGCGGCCTGCGCCGCCGCCGGGGAGCGGCCGGCGACGAACAGCTGAGCGATCGTCTGGAGGAGGTACTGGGGCTGCTGGTGGCCGCCCCGGGTCCCCAGCAGGAGCGCCGGCGAGCCGTCCGCCCGGGTCCACAGCGTGGGCGAGAGCGTGTGCAGAGGACGCTTGCCGGGTGCCGCCTCGTTCGGATGGCCGGGCACGAGGCAGAACCCGCCGCCTCGGTTGTGGAGCCAGACCCCGGTGTCCCCGGCCGAGATGCCGGCCCCGATGCCGTGGAAGTTCGACTGGATGAACGACACCATCAGCCCGTCGGCATCGATCACGCAGAAGTAGGCCGTTCCTCCCGGATCCGGGGCCGCCGCGGGCCACGCCGTCACGGCGCCGGCATCGAGCCGCTCTCTCCGGGGGTCCAGCCGCTCGTCGGCGACGAGCGCGTCGGCCGCCAGTGGCGCGTGATCGGCATCGGCGACCAGGTCGTCGCGTTCCCACGCCACGGCCCGGTAGGCCTCGATCGCGGCGTGGTGGAA
>DATHYU010000274.1:0-2434 GCA_035458965.1 Acidimicrobiia bacterium
AACCGGAACGGGCGAACCGGTGCTTGAATCAGCCGAGATGAAGCTCCGCCTGCGCCGGCCCCGCGACTTCGGGCTCGCCCTCCGCGAGTTGGCTCGCCGCCGTCCTCGTGAGGCCGAGGAGTACCTCGACACGCATCAGGAGCAGTTCGAGTCCCTGGCCAAGGCCGACCCGCACGACGCCGCCGACATCCTCGAGGCCATCGGCGAGGAAGCCGCTGCCGAGATCATCGTCGGCCTCGACCTCGACCACGCGGCCGAGGTTCTCGAGGAGATGCGCCACGAGGCGGCGGCCGACGTCCTCGAGGAGATCGACGCCAAGACGGCGGCTCCCCTCCTCGCCGAGCTGCCCGCCGATGAAGCCGCCGACATCTTCGGGCACCTCGACGCCGATACGCAGGCCTCGGTGCTCGAGCACCTCGACGACGAGGCCATGGGCGAGATCCTCGAGCTCCTCGCCTTCGCCCCCGATTCGGCGGGCGGCCTCATGTCCACCGACGCGGCCACGCTTCCCAGCGGCCTCAGCGCCGGCGAGGCGATCGAGGCGCTCCGGAGGCTCCACGAGCACCTCGACGACCTGAGCTACGTATACGTGGTCGACGATCACCACCGGCTGCTCGGCGTCGTGTCGTTCCGGGAGCTCGTCTTTGCCCGCCCCGGAGACATCCTCGAGGAGGTCATGGTCAAGGATCCGGTCGCCGTCCGCACCGAGACCGATCGCGAGGAGATCGCCGAGCTCATCCGGCGGTACAACTACCGGGCGATGCCGGTGGTCGACCACCGGGGGGTCCTGCGAGGGATCGTCACGATCGACGACGTCATCGACGCCGTCCAGCGGGAGGCCACCGAGGACATCGCGGCCATGGTCGGCGCCGGTGCGGACGAGACCGTCTTCACCCCCGTCGGCCGGTCCGTCCGCAGCCGCCTCCCCTGGACCGCCGTCAACCTCGGCACCGCCTTCATCGTCGCCCTCGTGGTGAGCCGGTTCGAGCCGGTGATCGACCGGCTCGCGGTGCTCGCCGCCTACATGCCCGTCGTCGCATCGGTCGGCGGCAACAGCGGCGCCCAGAGCCAGGCCGTCGTCATCCGGGCCATGGCCGTGGAGACCCTCCCGGCCCAGTGGGCACGCAGGGTGATCCTCCGGTCGACCCTCGTGGGGCTCATCAACGGGGTCGCCATCGGAATCGTCTCGGGTGTGATCGCGACCGTGTTCACCGGCGAGCCGCGGATCGGCATCGTCATCGCGATCGCGACGCTGGCGAACCTCGTGGTCGCCAACGTCGTCGGCACGGGCATCCCGATCGCCCTCGACCGGATGGGCCAGGACCCCGCGCTGGCGTCGAACATCTTCATGACGCTGGTGACCGACCTCGTGGGGTTCGGCGGGTTCCTCGCGATCGCCACGCTGCTTCTCTAGCCGGCCACTGCTCTCTGTCGTTCCGCTCGCCGCCTCCCCTCGGCCGGCGGGTGCTCATGGGGCCCCAACCGCACTCGCCGCGTGTCGGCCCCGTGGCGCTCCACAGACACTGCGCCGGTCGCGGCTCGTCGCCCGGCACAGACAGGCGGACGCAGAACGCAGGCGTCAGCCGGCGATGTCCTCCCACCTCACCGGCCACTCCGTGAAGTGGACGGCGCGGTACCGCTCCCGGGCCTCCTCGTACAGCTCGCGGTCGGGGTCGAGGGCCAATCCGCGCCGGGCGAGATCGAGCTGGACACGCCAGCCCAGGGACCCGAGGGCGTCGTCGACGCCGTTGCGCCAGTCGGGGAGCACACCCGGATCGCGGTCCGTCCAGTGGCGGGCGAGCCGACGGGCGGTCCGCGCCGCCTTGCGGAGACAGCGAGCGACCTCCCTGTCGATCGGCGGCTCCATGCTCGCCGCCACGTCCTCGAGCCAGCGCCCCAGGGTGTCGTCGTCGAGGGAGGCGGCATCGAGGACGGCACGCTCGTAGAGCCCGTCGACGGCGCGGACGAGCGCCAGGGTCACGCCGGACGGCGACCGATCTCGCGCTCGACCAGGTCGTAGAAGGCCGAGAGCAGCCGTCCGGCGACCGGGCCGCTGCGCACCGGGTCGGTGCCGATCACGGTGATCCTGGCCACCTCCTTCGTCGTCGAGAGGCCGAAGACCTCGTCGGCGGCGAGCACCCGCTCGAGGGGCCAGCGGCCCTCCACGACGTCGAGGCCGATGGCCGCCGCCGTCGTGAAGAGGGTGCTGCGGGTGATCGAGGCGAGGATGCCGAGGCCGAGCTCCGGGGTCTCGATGCGGCCCCCGGCGAGCCAGGCGAGGCAGAACGTCGGGCCCTCGAGGACCCATCCGTCCCGCGACAGCAGGAGGGCGTCGTCGAACCCCTCGGCGCGGGCGAGGTCGCTCGACGCCATGTTCGGCGCGTACGAGAGCCACTTGATGCCGTAGAGGGGCCCCTCGGACGCTCCCGGATGC
>DATHYU010000275.1:0-3209 GCA_035458965.1 Acidimicrobiia bacterium
CCACGCCGTCTCGACGCCGGCGGCCTTCATCCGATGGAGGCCCTCGCGCATCAGCGCCAGCGCGAGCCCGCGGCGGCGGTGGCCCGGGTGGGTGAGGACCGGCTCGAACGTCCCCGCCCGATTGACCTCGTCGATCGTGACCCCGACAGACGCCGCCAGCGTCCCATCGGGCGCCTCGGCCATGAGATCCAGGTCCTCGCGATACGAGGGAGACCCGGTCCGGAAAGCGAAGACCTCGGCCTCCTGGTGGAACGTGCGACCGAACGAGTCGTTGAGGAGCTCGGCGAACACCTTGGCATCGACCGGGTCACCGGCGCGCGCCGTGCGAATCCGGTATCCGCCATCCAGCTCCTGCGCCGGGTGGTCGGCGTCGCCGAGCCGCATCCGCCGAATGACTTCGCCGTCGTCGGTCGCCTCGTAGCCCCGATCGTGCAGCACGCGCCGCCGAACGAGGTCGTAGTCGAACACCGGCACCTCCAGGACCCGGCCTTCGGGCATCTCGGCGGCGAGCACCTTCTCGGCCCACGCGACCATCTCGTCCTCGAGGTGCCGGCGGTCCGGATGGATCTGGATCGCCAGATCCCGACTCCCCTCCTGATGAGCCACACCGACGATCCGGCCGTCCTCCCGCCACAGCCGGGTACGGCCCGTCCAGGGGGGATGCGACGGCTCGGCGCGGTGGAACCGGTGACCGTCCCAGCGGCGGGTGTCCCACACGTGGCCCGGCGGGGCGATCGGGAAGGTCTCCACGAGGAAGTCCCGCACCGCCCACCACTCCTCCTCGCGCTGCATCGGGTGGCTGACGACGGTCATGCGGCCACCATGGTCCTCAGCACGGGCGGTGGGGAGGGCCGGAGGACACTTCAGCGGCCTGGGACGCACAGGGAGACGCCGGTCGCTGCGATCACCGGGTACCGGTCGACCGCAGGTGGGCGATCAATCGACGGACGATGAACGCCGTGGCCCCCCAGAGGATCGCTTCGGGGAACTCGTAGAACCACATCTCCATCCCGTCCCACCGCTGCACGACCCAGGCGTCGTCGTCCATCAGCTCGCCCAGGGTCGGCTCGAGGATCGCCTCGACCTCGCCGGGCTCGGGCACGAGTTGACGGGGCCGCCGTACTCGGGCGACGACCGGGATGATCAACATCTCGGGACGGTTCGTGGTCAGCGGCTCGAGGCCGCCGAAGATCTCCTCGACGTGGTCGGGCGGGAGCGACACCTCTTCCCACGCCTCTCGTATCGCCGCCCCCACCGGCCCGTCGTCCTCGGCGTCGATGCGTCCACCCGGAAACGCCACCTGACCCGGGTGCGTGCGCATGTCCTCGGGACGCTTCGTCAGGATCATGCGGATGTCGTCGCCGTCGGCGTAGAGGGGCACGAGCACGGCGGCTCGCATGTTCGGCGGCGACGGAACCGGCGCCAGGGTTCGGAAGGCTTCCCACACGGTCGCGGCATGGTACGGCGCCGTTCGAGCAGACCCTCCTAGGCTTCCGGCATGCGCGGCTCCCTGCCCGGACGCGACCGGCTCACCCCCCGGCTCGTGCTCAGACCCTTCCGACGTCGTGACGTCGAGCCGCTGCTCGACGCGGTGCATGCGTCGATGCCCGAGCTGCGCCGATGGCTGCCCTGGGCCCATCCCCGCTACGGCCGGTCGGACGCGCTCCGGTTCATTCGCGACTCCTCGGCGGCATGGGCGGAGGGCCGCGCCTTCGACTTCGCCATCCGACCGCAGGACGAGAAGGGGCGCCACGTCGGAAACATCTCCGTCTGGCACACGTCGCGCCGCGAGCAGGCGGCCGAGATGGGGTATTGGATCCGGTCGGATGCGGTTCGCTCGGGCATCGCGACGGAGGCGGGGGCACGCGCGCTCCAGGTCGCCTTCGAGGAGCTGGAACTGCACCGCGTGACGCTTCGGATCGCCGTGGGGAACCGGGGCAGCGAGCGGGTGGCGGAGAAGCTCGGGTTCGTCCAGGAGGGACTCCTCCGCGAGGAAGTCCTCGTTCGCGGCGAGTGGCTCGACCACTCCCTCTGGGGGCTCCTGGAGAGCGAGTTCCGGGCGAACCGGGTTCGCTACGCCGACGAGGGCTGGCTCGTCGGGTCCTGAACGCGACCGGGGCGGCCCCGCAGGGCCGCCCCAGGATCGTGTCGAAGAGATCGGACTAGAAGTCCATCCCGCCGCCGCCCGGCATGGCCGGAGCCGGCTCGTCTTCCTTCTCCTCGGCGATGAGCGCCTCGGTGGTGATGAGCAGTGCGGCGATCGACGCAGCGTTCTGCAGCGTCGATCGGGTCACCTTCGCCGGATCGGTCACGCCGGCGGCCATGAGGTCGCCGTACTCGCCGCTCGCAGCGTTGAAGCCCTGCGTGCCCTCGAGGCCGCGCACGCGCTCGACGACGACACCGCCCTCGAACCCGGCGTTCTTCGAGATCTGGCGAAGCGGCTCCTCGAGCGCCCGGCGGACGATCGCCCTGCCGGTCTTCTCGTCGCTCGTGCCGCCGCGCATCTTGTCGATGGCGCCCTGGGCACGAAGCAGCGCCACACCACCGCCGGGGACGATGCCCTCTTCGACGGCTGCACGGGTCGCCTGGATGGCGTCCTCGATGCGGTGCTTCTTCTCCTTGAGCTCGACCTCCGTGGCCGCGCCGACCCTGATGACGGCGACGCCGCCGGCCAGCTTGGCGAGGCGCTCGCTGAGCTTCTCGCGATCCCAGTCGGAGTCCGAGTTCTCGATCTCGCGACGGATCTGCTTGACGCGGGCCTCCACGTCGGCGTGGCTGCCGGCGCCCTCGACGATGGTCGTGTCGTCCTTGCTGACGACGATCTTGCGGGCCTTGCCCAGCATGTCCATCGTCACGCCATCGAGCTTGAGACCGACCTCTTAGGAGATGACGGTCGCACCCGTGAGGATCGCGATGTCCTGGAGCATGGCCTTGCGGCGCTCACCGAAGCCGGGGGCCTTCACGGCGACCGACTGGAAGGTGCCGCGGATCTTGTTCACGACGAGGGTCGCGAGGGCCTCACCCTCGATGTCCTCGGCGATGATGAGCAGGGGCTTGCCGGTCTGGGCGACCTTCTCGAGGACCGGGAGCAGATCCTGGATGGCGCCGATCTTGGAGTTGGCGATGAGGACGTAGGGGTCCTCCATCACCGCCTCCTGGCGATCGGGGTCGGTGATGAAGTACGGGGAGATGAAGCCCTTGTCGAACTG
>DATHYU010000276.1:0-2785 GCA_035458965.1 Acidimicrobiia bacterium
GTGGAGCGGCGCGGTCACGGTGCCGACCGTGACCGCTCCCCCGGTCCCCGCGTGCTTCGTGATGATCGACGACCCGTCGGGGTGGATCTCGGCGATGGGGAACCCGGGATGCTCGACACCGGGGATCTCGGTGAAGAAGGGGTAGTTGCCGCCGGTGCACTGCGTGCCGCACTCGACGACGTGCCCGGCCACCATCGCCCCGGCGAGCGCGTCCCAGTCGTCGACCGCCCAGCCGAAGTGGTGCGCCGCGGGACCGGAGACGAGCGCGGCGTCGGCGACGCGCCCGGTGATCACGACGTCGGCGCCGGCGCCCAGCGCGGCGGCGATGCCCCAGCCGCCGAGGTAGGCGTTGGCGGTCAGGACCCGCGAGGCGACCTCGGAGAAAGCCCGTCCCGTGTCGAGGTTCGGGAGGTCGCCCCCGGCCGCCGCCACCACCTCGTCGAGCCGCGGGACGAGATCGTCGCCGGAGACGACGCCCACGGACACGTCGAGCCCGAGCCGGTCGGCCAGTTCCCGCACGCGGTCGCCGAGGCCCCGGGGGTTGAGGCCACCGGCGTTCGCCACGATCCGGATCCCCCGATCGATGCAGGTCCCGAGCACCTCCTCGAGCTGGCGGAGGAACGACCCTGCGTACCCCTTGGCGGGATCCTTGGCGCGCGATCGCCACAGGATCGCCATCGTGAGCTCTGCGAGGTAGTCGCCCGTGAGCACGTCGATCGGACCGCCATGGGTCATCTCGCGCGCTGCGGCGAACCGGTCCCCGTAGAACCCGGAGCAATTGGCGATGCGGATCGGCGCCTGCGTCATGACCGCATCATCCCGGGAAGCACGCGCCGATGCCGCCGAAGAAGCCCTCCTGGAAGGCGTCGAAGCGATCGAAGGCCCCGCCGGTGAGGCCGGCCTCCTCGGGATCCTCGCCGAACTGGATGAAGGTCGCCACCGCCTCGTCGAGGTCGCCGGCGCTCAACTGGATCCCCGTGGGGTTCCCGTCGACCGTCAACGCGGCCGCGAAGGCGCCCGAGGTGCAGTCGGCCTGGAGCTCGGCCTCGAGGCCCTGCGACGGCAGGCCGGCTCGGGCCTGGACCGCCGTCGCCCATTCGTGGGCGAGGATGTGGCCGATCGCCATGTCGCCGATCGACTGGTACAGCGCCGGGAACAGGACCTCGTCGTCCCAGGCGACGAAGTCCCCCTCCGGGCAGTAGAAGGCGTTGTCCGCATAGAACCCGGGGTCGAGGTCGAGGTCGCCGCAGGCCGGGAACTCGCCCGTCGACGGGTAGTAGGGCACCGTCGCCGACACCGGGACCCATTCGCCCTCGAAGAGGCCCGGCCAGATCGCGGCCCAGAAGACCTCCAACGCATCGGAGAGGAGCGGGAGCTGCGCGTAGGGGAGGTTCCCGCTCGGGTGGCGTGGATCGACGGGGATGAAGGCCACCGGGAAGTCGTTGGAGGCCTGGCGGCAGGCGTCGACTCCCTCGAGCAGCCCGAGGCGGAAGGCGTTGACCCGGTCGAAGGCCGACCCGTGAGCACCCGGATCGTTGGGACCGGTTCCCGGTGGATCCCGGAAGAGCAGGTATCCCGACATCGCCTCCTCGATGTCGCCGGGGTCGAGGCTGAGGGCCTCGCGCTCGCCGCGGCTGATGGCCCCCGTCCACGAGCCGGCGAAGCAGTCGGCCTGGAGCTCCGTCTGGATCGTCGGCCCGAACTCCTCGACCCGGTTCTGCACCGCATGGCCCCACTCGTGGGCGAGGACGAGGGCGATGGTGAAGTCGCCGAACTCGACGAAGAGGCCGGGGAACAGGCCCTCGGCGTCCCAGGCGATGTAGTCGTCCGGGTTGCAGTAGAAGGCATTGTCGGCAGCGACGTCCGCCGTGATCGACTCGTCGCCGCAGTCGGGGATGCTCTCGCTGGAGGGCACGTAGGGGACCACCCGTTCGATCGGCTCGTACGAGGTGCCGTAGGCGGCGGGTTGCTCGACCTCCCAGTACGACTCGAGGTCGGCGACCGTCACCTGGATCACTTCGTCGAGGGTGAGTGGGCGCGGCGGCGCCGTCGTGGTGGTCGTGCCCGGGTCGCCGGAGGTCGTCGTCGTGGTCGTCGTCGTGGTCGTCGCCGAGGCTGCGATGGACGCGCCGTCGAGGCGCGCCAGGCAGATCTCCGTGACGTCGAAGATGAAGGCGCGGTCGATCGGATCGGCGTCGTCGAGGGCCAGGAACTGCTCGAGCGTGATGCGCCGCTCGATCTCCTGGAGCGTGCATGCACACACCTCCTCGCTTCCGTCCTCGGTACACCCCGCCATGAAGGCCTCGCGGACCGTGGGACGGAAGGTGTCCGTGGTGGCCGAGGTCGACGTGGTGGCGGAAGACGCCGTGGTGGGGACGGTCGTCGCCACCGCGAAGGGGTCGCCCGACGGCCGTGTGCCGGTGTCGTCCCCGCACGCCGAGGCAAGGAGCACCAGGGCGAGCACCGGGACGACGCGACGCATCACCGGCGCAGGAGGCCCCGCCAGGCGCCGGGCTTCGGTGCAGAGTCGAAGACCCGCTCACCGAGGCCGATCCCGTCGGGATGTAGACGGTCGAGGTGCTCGGCGAGCCAGCCTTCGAAGGCATCGGCACGATCGAGATCGGCGAACGCCCGGTCCGGGTCGATCCCGTCCACCGCGTAGTAGGCCGTCGAGCCGTGGAGCCACACCGCCTCTCGAGTGATGCCGCGACGGCGCTGTGACTGCACCCAGGCGATGCGTCGGGCACCGGCCAGTTCGGCCTGGAGCGCACGCCACTCCTCGGTC
>DATHYU010000277.1:0-3786 GCA_035458965.1 Acidimicrobiia bacterium
GCCGCCGGCGAGCTCGCCGTCGAGCGGACCGTGATGGGCAAGAACGCCTACGACATCAAGCCCGGTGAGTACGAGGTGGTGCTCGCCCCCGAGGCGGTGGGCACGATCGCCATCTTCCTGGGGGACTACGGCTTCAACGGCAAGCAGGTGGCCGAGGGCCAGTCGTTCGTCGACCTGGGAGCGGAGCAGTTCGACGCGTCGCTGACGATCACCGACGATCCCCTCGCCGACGGCGCCCTGGGTGTCCCCTTCGACACCGAAGGGATCCCGCGCCGGACCGTCGACCTGGTGCGTGACGGCGTCACCATCGGTGTCGTCCACGATCGGCGCAGCGCCCGCAAGCTGGGCTCGTCGTCGACGGGCCATGGCGCGCCCGGGAGCGCCACGTACGGCCCGATCCCGCTCGCCATGCGCATCGGGGCCGGATCGTCGTCCGTGGAGGACCTCATCGCCGGCGTCGATCGCGGCCTCTACGTCGCGACCTTCAACTATTGCCGGATCCTCGATCCGAAGAGCATGGTCGTCACCGGCCTGACCCGCAACGGCACCTTCATGATCGAGAACGGAGAGATCACCGGCGCCGTCACGAACATGAGGTTCACCCAGTCCTTCCTCGCCGCCCTCGGGCCCGACCGGGTCCTCGGCATCGGCGACGACGCCCGCTTCGCCGACTCCGAGTTCGGCGCCGGCTTCGTCCACGTGCCGTCGCTGCGGCTGGCCGCCTGGAACTTCACGGGCGGCGCCGCGGGGTAGCGCGGTCGGGTGTGTCCCCCTTCCCGGCCGTCACGCGGCCGGTACCCCTCCCTTCGAGGGGGGAACCTCGCGGGAGACGGATGGCGTCCGCCTACCGCTTGACGGTGTAGCGGTCCGCGCCGCTGTGCTTGCGCTCGTCCTCTCGATGGCGCTGGTCGAGCCGCTTCTGGAAGTCGCGTTTGCTCACGCGATCGGGATGATGGCGGTACGGCTCGCGTTGGCGATTGCGCCGTTCCATGGGCACCTCCAGCCGCACCATCGCGGGCGGGCGAACGGCCGCCCAGGGTCCAAGGTCACTCGGAGCGCGGGGAGCGGCGCAGTCGCTTCGTCTCGCCGCGGCGGCGCTTCGCCTCGAGCCGCCGCCGCTTCGCCGCCCGCGACGGCTTCGTGGACTTCCGTGGAGCGGGCGGCGGGGCCAGTGCGTCGGCCAGGAGCCCGGCGAGGCGGCTCCGGGCGATCGCCCGGTTGCGCCACTGCGAGCGCGACTCGGCCGACGCCACGCGCACCACGCCGTCCGCGGCCCGGTGCCCGAGCCGCTTGAGCAGCCGCGAGCGGACACCGTCGTCGATCGAGGGACTCTTCGCCAGGTCCCACGACAGCTCGACCCTCGTGGCCGACCGGTTGGCGTGCTGGCCACCCGGTCCGCCCGAGGTGTCGAAGCGCCATTCGAGCTCGGCAGGTGGGATCGTGATCGGTCCGACGGCGAGGGGATCGTCGAGGCTCATTCGGCGATCCGGGTGAGGGTGGCGTCGAGGTGCAGCTGGTGCGGCTGGCCGACCGCTCCCATGAGCAGCGTGTAGTGCATCGTGTTGCCGTCGACCGTGATGCGGCGCTCGGTGGTCACGACCTCCTTCGCCGTGGGCGCAAGACCGATCTGGACCGAGGCCAGGGCCACGCTCGTGCCGTCGATCGGGCCGGCGAGGGCCTCGGTGACCCCGGTCGGCTGCGCGATGACGAGTTCGGCTCGGTCGCCTGCGGCCCGCCAGTACCCGACCTCGGTGTGGAGCGGGTCGCCGGTCCCGGCCCGCTTCGTGCGCTGCTCGTACCGCAGGAACGGCTTCCCCATGTGCCCGATCGTGACCTCCTCGTCGTATGCGAAGTCTTCGATCGTCGGGTAGACGCCGGTGCCGGAGCCTCGCCAGGTTCCCAGGAGGAACCCGAGCGGGGCGATGTCGGGATGGAGATCGGCCATGGGACCGAGCCTAGAACGGGTCCCGCGACCCTGGGGCATGCCGGGAGCAAACCCATACACTGGAGGTTCACCGCACACGATCCGAGAAGGGAGAGGAGATGGGTTTCCTCGACACGGTCAAGGGCTGGTTCGGCAAGGCGAAGGACACGGCCGGCGACGTCGCCGAGAAGGCGGCTCCGGTCGCCGAAAAGGCGTGGGAGACGACCAAGGACGTCGCCGAAAAGGCGTGGGAGACGACCAAGGACGTCGCCGAGAAGGCGAAGGACAAGGTGGAGGACGTCGTCGACGACATCCGTCACAAGGACGATGAGGACGAGGGCGGCGAGGCCGAGAAGGCCGCCGACTGACGCAACTTCACAGACGTGAAGAAGGGCCCCGCATCCGCGGGGCCCTTCTTCGTTTCGTGATCTCCTAGGCCGATGGCCTGGCGTCGAGGGCGAAGGGCGGGAACTCGTCGGTGAGGCCGTACAGCCACGAGGCGACCCGCAGCCACCACTGGACGGCGCCGGCGACGAAGTCCCCGATGCCCCGCGGGTAGGCCCCCGTGAACAGGACGCCGAGGTACCCGATCCACGCCGCGAAGAACGACAGGAACACCAGGGCGCCGCCGATGACGATGTGGGGGATGAGGGCGAGGATCTTGATGAAGAAGATCCCGGCGACGGCCCATCCCTTGTTCGGGGCGTCGTTGCGGGGGATCTCGGCTTCGACGGGGTATCCGGGCGGTTCGGTCTCGAACGGCGGATAGATGTCCGTGTACCCGATGATCCAGCCGTAGGTCCGGGCCGACCAGCGCAGCGACAGGTGGGCGAACGCCTGGATGCCCTGGGGCATCTGCCCGGTGAAGGCCACGACGAAGTACCCGATGTAGGCCGCCAGCATCGCCAGGTTCTGGAGGAGGTTGACGATGAGGAGGTGGGGGATCGCGACGAAGAACTTGAGCCCGAAGAGGGCCCCCGTCAGCGCCCATCCCCTGCTCGGGTTCTCGTCATATCGGTAGACGAACCGCGCCTGATTCATGGTCCTCCTTGTCGATTGCGCCCTCATGCTACGCGCCTCACGCGACGGCATGCCCTAGACGAACCGTCACCAGTCGACTACTCTGCGTGGTTAGGGCCGACGGTGGGGAAGGGGCGAGGAGCGTCCTGTGGATCGTCGGCGGCATCGCGTGCTCGTGGTGGACGACCGCGCCCTCGTCGCCCAGTCCCTCGCGGCGTCCCTGTCCGGCAGGAGGTGGCACGTCGACGTCCTGCCCGAGCCGCTGCTCGGCGACGCCGTGCCCATCGTCGGTCCTGGCACGGGATGTGCGCTCGTCGCCGCGGCGCTCGGCCCTGCAGCTCCGGCACTGATCCGTGAGCTGACCTTCTCGTCATGGCGCGTGCTGCTGCTGGCCCACGCCGACGACCGTCTCGGCGTGGCCGCGGCGCTCGATGCCGGCGCCTCCGGCTGGGTGTCGGTCACCGACGAGCTCGCCGAGCTCTCCGGGGCGATCGAGGCGGTGTTCGGCGGGGTGGTCGATCTCGTGGATCCCAACGAGCGCACGGCGCTCGCGATCGAGCTGCGCCGGCATCGCACCACCTCCGCCCGCGCCCTCGCCCCTTTCGAGCGGCTCACGCCTCGTGAGCGGGAGGTGCTCGCAGGCCTCGTCGAGGGCATGCGCGCCGACGACATCGCCGCATCGTCGTTCGTGTCGGTGACCACCGTCCGGAACCAGATCCAGTCGGTGCTCACGAAGCTCGACGCCCGCAGCCAGCTCGATGCCGTGGCGCGGGCCCGCCGGGCCGGGTGGTCGCTGGAGGGTCGCGCCGGATAGGGCCCACGGTCCGCGGACTGCTGCCTCC
>DATHYU010000278.1:0-2383 GCA_035458965.1 Acidimicrobiia bacterium
ATGCGCCACGCCGAGCGGGCGAAGGAATTGTCGCCCCGGTCGGCGTCGATCCGGGAGCTCCTGGCGCTGTCGGCCTACCGGACCAGCCGCTGGGAGATCGCCCTTCGGGAGTTGCGCACGTTCCGCCGCCTCACCGGGGAGGCAACGCACATCCCCGTCGAAATGGATGTGCTGCGAGCCCTCGACCGGCCCGACGACGTGGAGTCGGCGTGGGGATTGCTTCGCCGTCTCGACGCCCGGCGTGAGACCCGGGACGAGGGCAGGGTCGTCTACGGATCCTTCCTCCTGGATCGGGGTGAGGACCGCAAGGCCTGGGACGTCACGGACCCCAAGCGGATCCACGATGCGCCGACCGAGTCCGAGCTCCGGGTCTGGTACGTCGCGTCTCGGGCGGCGGCCCGCCTGGGCGACATGAAGACCGCCCGGCGTCTCTACGAGGCGGTTCAGGCGAGCGATCCCGCGTTCCCCGGCCTCGACGAGCTCGACGCAGCGACCCGGGGCTGAGACCGCCTACCCCCGCAGCGCCATCCAGCGGAGGATCCCGGCCGTCTGGCTGCCCCACTGCGCCGAGCGGTCGTAGGCGCCGATGACCTCCTCGGAGTAGCCCTGGCGCCGGTACTCGCCGAGCACCCAGTCCCTGAGTGCGTCGGCCAGCGCGTTCCCCTCGAGGTCGGACGCCTCCACCCACGAGACCCAGGACCTGACGCGTTCCTCGGCTTCCGCCAAGGTCGACCGGGGGTCCGTCGCCAGGCCGAAATGGGCGAAACCGAGGAACGATGGCTCTCGCTCGCCGATGCGATGGAGGCTGTCGACGAGGAGATCGGGATCGAAGTCGGGCGGCGGCGTCCCGGGCTGCACCGTCATGTGGCCGTGCGGGAAGGCGAGGCCGACGGCGTCGCCGACGAACGCCGCCCCGCTGGACGCCTCGTGATAGACGAGGTGGTGCTTTGCATGGCCCGGCGTGTACATCACGTCGACGAAGCGTCCGCCCCCGAGGGGGATCCGGTCGCCTTCGTCGAGCACGAGGACGCGGCCCTCGTCGATCGGCTCCATCGGGCCCCAGGAGTCGAGGAGGTCCTGCTCACCGAAGACACGGCACGCCGAGTCCCAGAGTCGATCGGGTGAGACGAGGTGGCGGGCGCCCTTCGTGTGGACCCCGATCCTCGCGTTCGGATATCGCCGGGCGAAGTGGCCGGCTCCGCCGGCGTGGTCGATGTGGATGTGGGTGACCGCCATGACGGCCACGTCGTCGACCCCCACGTGGTCGAGGGCGCGGAACAGGTGCTCGATGCTGCGACTCGGTCCGCATTCGACGAGGACCCGTTCGGGAGTGTCGAAGAGATAGCAGGCGAGGCGGTGGGGCTCGTCCTCCATCATCGCGTCGATGAGATAGAGATCGTCGCCCAGATCGGTGACGTGCACGTCGTCCATGGCGGCCGAGAGTACCGCCGCGCGACATGTCACAGCGGGCCCGTACGTTCGAGACCTCCTCGCAAAGGCAGGATCGGATGGATCTGAACGTCGTGGTCCTCGGCGGGCGCCTCGCAGCGCCGGCCGAGCTCCGAGTCTTCGAGAACGGGAACCGGCTGATGCGGTGCCTGCTGACCGTTCGCAGCGAGAGGCCCGCCCGGCGCATCGACGTGGTGCCGGTGACGCTGTGGGATCCGCCGGAGGGGCTCGTCGCATCGCCGCCGGCCCCCGGCGACCGGTTGATGGCGATCGGCACCGTGCAGCGCCGCTTCTGGACGGCGGCCGACGGCCGCCGAAGCCGCCTGGAGATCGTGGCCCGTCGAGTGTGTCCCGATGACGGGCCGCCGATCGACCCCGAGTACCCTCTCGCCGATGCGACGGGTGGCGATCTCCGCTAGCTCCTCCCTGGCGGCCGACGCCGCCGCATCGGTCGCCGACGCCGGCGGGAACGCCGTCGACGCGGCGATCACGGCGACGGTGGTCGCCATGACGACGCAGCCGGGGATCATCGGTCCCGGCGCGGGAAGCTTCCTGACGATCTGGCCGGCCGACGGCGATCCGGTCGTCATCGACGCGTATGCGGAGATGCCGGGTCGCGGCCTCGAGGAGCGTCCCGATGGATTCGGGGACCGGGTGTGGCTCGGGTACGGCGGCGGGATGGAGACGCTGGTAGGCCCGGCCTCCGTGGCGACCCCGGGCGTCTTCGCCGGCCTGGGGATGGCCTCCGAGCGGTACGGCGCGCTGCCGTGGAGCCAGGTGATCCGGCCGGCCGCCGAGGTCTGCCGTCGCGGCTTTCCCTACTCGAAGGTGTCGGCGTCGTACCTGGCCTACGCCCACCAGCCCATCTACGACGGCGACGCCGAGGGCTTCGCCGCGCTGCATCGGCCGGACGGCACGCCCCTGCGGGAGGGCG
>DATHYU010000279.1:0-3946 GCA_035458965.1 Acidimicrobiia bacterium
ACCATCAACATGTTGACAAACGCTGCGTCAATGGCGCCGAAGTAAACCCACTCTGAGCTTTCCCACTCGGCCACATCGAAGAACACGAAATCGAGCGTCGGGGCGGCGGTGAGGCCGACCGTCATGCCGTCGGGCTCCGAGTTCCACAGGAAGTTCATGCCTGCGACGTGAGGCCGGACGTTGCTCACCCGGGACCCCGGCTCGCCGGGAATGAAGCGCTGCAGCTGGATCGCCAGGGTTCGGGTCTTGGCGTCGGTTCCGCCGCCGGCACCCGAGGTGGTGATGAACCGGATGGTCTTGCCCTCGTAGAAGGTCTCCGGGTTGAACTCTTCACCTGCCGTCGTGGTCGTCGCGGCCGCCGTCGTGGCGGTGGTGTCGCCGCTGGTCGTACCGGAGTCGTCATCGTCTCCACATGCGGCTGCCACCAGAGCCAACACGGCCAAGAGCGACACAATCCTCATGAATCGTTTCATGGTCTCCTCCCTCATGCGCGACAACCCCGTTGCCGCCTGGTTTGGAACGATAGCCCAGCGTCTCCGAGCGCAGCGGGCCGTTTCCTGGACTCAGCGCAGAGCCGGCAGCACCTCCTTCCCGAGCAGCTCGATCGACTGGAACCAACGGTCATAACTCAGGCGGGTGTCGAACACGAGGTGGTCGACACCGGCGTCCTCGAACTTGCGGGTCTGCTCGACGACCTGGTCTGGCGTGCCAGCGATGAGCGATCCCTCGATGTCCGCGGCGGTCTCGAACGTTCCCGAGGGCGGCTTGACCCACCACTTGCCGCGCTCGTTGGCCCACCGCAGCAGCCCGTCGACCGAGGTGCCCGCCCAGGCGGCCTCCTCGGTCTCGGCGATGGTGGTGGGGGGCACGACGCCCACGGTCGGCATCGGGCGCCCGTTGTCGGCGACGAGTCCCTGCATCTGCTCGATGCGCTTCTCGATCGTCTTCAGGGTGATCCGTCCCGGCATCCATCCGTCTGCATAGGTGGCGGCCCGGCGGGCGGACGCCGGCGTGGCGCCTCCGTACCAGAACGGGATGGGTCCCGCCGGCTTGGGATGGAGGCTGACGTTCTCGAACTCGAAGTGGTCGTCCTTGTAGGAGACGTCGTCCTCGTTGAAGACGCGTTCGAGGATGCGGGCGTTCGACTCGACGAGCTCCGGCCGGTAGATGCCGCCGAGCCCGACGGCTTCGAACTCGTGATCGAAGGTGCCGGCACCCCAGCCGGCGATGATCCTCGGTCCGAACATCTGCGTCATCGTGGCGAGGTTCAGCGCCGTGATCAGCGGGTGGCGGTAGGGGATGAGCGTCGCGGTGCCGAGGGTGATCGTCTTCGTGACCGCGCCGATCGCCGTGAGGACCACGAGGGGCTCGTAGAAGTCGAGGTGCGCCGACTCGAATTCCCCGTGCGGCTCGAAGACGAGGTGGTCACGCACCCACACCGAGTCGAATCCGACCTCCTCGGCGAGCTGGGACCCGTCGAGAAGCCGGGACCGATCGGCGTACTCGCCGAAGTGGGGGAGCAGCAGTCCGAATTTCATCGCCATCGGTCAGGCCTCCTTGGATGGAACCACGTGCTTGCCGTGGCCGGGGGTCCCGACCACCTCACCGTCGACCCACACGTCCGTCCCTCGAACGAGGGTGCGGGCGACCGCCCCCCGGACCGTGCGGCCGTGATACGGGGTCCAGTCGATCTTGGAGAGCACCGAGTCGTTGGTGATCGTCCAGGAGCGGTCGAGGTCGAGGAGTGCGATGTCCGCGTCCGAGCCCGGTGTGAGCGAGCCCTTCGCATCCAGCCCGAAGACCCGCGCCGGCTCGACGGCGACCAGTTCGACGAGCCGCTCGAGCGAGATGAGGCCGTTGTGGTGGGCGTCGATCATCAGCGGCAGCTGGTACTGGATGCCGGGAGTCCCCGTGTGGGCGGCCCACGCGTCGGTCCACCCGACCTCTTTCTCCTCGCGCGTGTGCGGAGCGTGGTCCGACGCGAGCATGTTCACGACCCCGGACTCCATGGCTTCCCACAGGGCATCGCGATGGTGGTCCGGCACGTAGTACGACAGGACGTAGGAGCCCTGTTCGTCGATGTCGGACATCCGCCCGAGGAAGAGTGCCCAGTGGTTCACCTCGCCGGTGACGTCGATGCCGCGTCGGCGGGCCTGAGCCAGCATCTCGAGCTGGCGGGTCGTCTGGACGTGCACGATGTGGAGCTTGCAGCCCGTCGCCTCGGCGAGGCGGATGAGGAGCGCCGTCGCCGTGTCCCAGATGATCCCGTCGTCGGTGGCCAGCGTCTTTCCGTAGGCCTGGGGGCTCCGGTCGCCGGCCTCCCAGTAGGCCTGCTCGACCACATCCATGATCGACTGGTCGTGGGGATGGACCATGAGGCGGAGACCGGTCTTGGCGATCTCCTTCATCGTGAGGTAGAGCTGACCCGGGTCGTGGACGCCGATGGCCGCGGGATGCGGGTACGAGCGGCCGGTGTCGACGACCATGTAGATCTTGTAGGCCGCGATGCCACGCTCGGCCATCGGGGCGAGCTCGTCGATCAGCTTGGCCGCCGGATTGTGGTTGTAGTCGACGATGCTGCTGGCGGCGTACATCGACAGCACGTCGTCGAGATCGGCCACGGTCATCGTCGGCGGATCGAGGTTCGGCATCCCGAAGATCGTCGTGTACCCGCCCGCCGCCGCCGCCCGGGTGCAGGTGACGAGGTCTTCCTTGTGGGTGTATCCCGGCTCGCGCGTGTGGACGTGCACGTCGACGGCGCCCGGAATCGCGACGAGTCCTGCGGCGTCGATGGTCTCGACGTCCCCGGGCCCGCTGCCGGGCTCGACCAGGGCACCGACTCGATCACCCTCGATGAGGATGTCGAGCATCCGGAACCGGCCGTCGACGAACGTCCGGGCACCGGAGATGACCCTCGTCATGCCTCCGCCTTGATGATCTCGGTGCCGTCGGGGGTGGTCGTCTCGACGGACCGGCCGGCGAGGTGCGTCTCGAACCAGTCGACGATCTGGGGGATCACGACTTCGCCGTGCTGCGCGTAGGCGGCGTAGTGCGTCGTCTTCCGCTGGAGGATCAGCTTCTTGGGCTCGGTGGCGGCGTCGTACAGGGCGACGGCGTGGTCGGTCGGCGTGGTCGCGTCGTCGACGACGCCGATCACGAGCAGGGCCTGCGCCCGATGGGCGACGTCGATGGGCCGGTAGGTGATGATCTCGTCCGCGGCGCCGAGGGGGACGGCGGTCGGGATCTTCCCGTCGACGTCCTTTTTGACCGTCGTCTGCCTGCGCTCCGGTGTCGGGACCATGATCTCCTCACGGGGGTGGACCCGCTCGCCCGCTCCGGTGGTGACCCTGAGCCGGCGGTCCTCGTCGAGACGGGCGAGATACTCGTACCACTCGTACTCCCGGCGCATCCGCTTGAGCCAGTCCTCGCCGTCGGCGACGGGTACCTGGCTGACCGCGCACCGGAGCCGGCCGTCCGTGCCCGCGAGGAGGACCGCGTTGCCGCCACCCGTCCCGCCCGAGCCGAAGACCCCGACGCGGTCGGGATCGATGTCGTCGAGGGTCTGGACGAAGGTGACGGCATTGACCAGATCCCGCAATTGCATGGCGGGGGAGAGGGTTCCCCGGTCACCGTCGGAGTCGCCGAATCCGCGGTAGTCGAAGATGAGCACCGTGAAGCCGGCCGCCGTGAGCGCCTCGTGATAGGGGAGGTACAGCTTCGCGTCCTTGAGGCCGAGCCAGCCGGGTCCCTGGACGATCGCGGCCCCGTTGCGGGCACCGTCGGGGCTGCGCAGGATCCCGGCAACCCGGACTCCCTCCGAATAGAACTCGACGAGGTCTTCTCGCATGGGACGCTCCGCTTTGAATATTGGATGCAATCGAGGCGCAACGCTACAGCATGGCGCCCTTGAGTGCACATTGCACGCCCTCGGGAGCGGGTCCTCGAA
>DATHYU010000280.1:0-8915 GCA_035458965.1 Acidimicrobiia bacterium
GGCGGCTCGCGGCCGCAACGCACCTCGCCGCCCCGGCCGACTGGCGGGTGCGCTCGCCCGAGACCATCGCCGGGGTGGCACGACGCGGGCCCGACACCGGTCTGGTGCCCGATCGCCTCACCCTCTCCCCCAGTCAGGCCGACGCCTACCGGAGCTGCCCGAGACGCTACGCCCTCGAACGACGCCTGCTCATCGACGACGGCGGCTCGATCCACGCCGAGCTCGGGTCCGTCGTGCACGCCGTTCTCGAGTCCGTCGAACGGTCGGCCCATGACCGAGGGGACGACCGGGGATCCCTCGACGCGGCGCTGGTGGATCTCGACGCTCGGTGGGAGCCCGGCCGCTTCGGAGGTGGCGAGTGGGCGCGGGCATGGCGCGATCGCGCCGCCGAGATCCTCGAGAACCTCTACACGTTCTGGCCGGGGTCCGGCTCGCTGGTCGACGTCGAGATCCCGGTGGACCTCGAGCGGAACGAGGTGCGCTGGAGCGGCCGGATCGACCGCGTCGAGCGAACCGCCGACGGACTCGTCGTCGTCGACTACAAGACCTCCAGGACGGCGACGAGCGTCGCCGAGGCCGCGGTCTCGCTGCAACTCGGGTTCTACGTCCTGGCGGCCGAACAGATGCTCGGTGAGCCCGTCGTCGGCGCCGAGTTCTGGTATCCGGCCGCCCTGCTCAAACGCGGCATCACCACCAGGGCGTTCGACACCGACCGGCTCGACGAGGTCGAAGAGGCCCTCGACACGGCCGCCCGCGGTATCGCGCAGGAGCGTTGGGATCCGCAGCCATCGGCCGACTGCGAGCGATGCTCGGTGCGATGGGTGTGCCCGGCCTGGCCGGAAGGACAGGAGGCGTTCTCCCGATGAACCGCTTCCACCCGAGCCCCGAGCAGCAGGCCGTGATCGATCATCCGCTTGCGCCCCTCCGCGTGGTCGCCGGCGCCGGGACGGGGAAGACCACCACCATGGCGGCCCGGCTCGCCGGGCTCGTCGCATCCAAGGGGATCGAGCCGGAACAGGCCCTCGGCATCACGTTCACCAACAAGGCGGCCGAGGAGCTCGCCGACCGGGTTCACGTCCACCTCCCCCACCTCGCCGGCGAGGGCCGCCAGATCGAGGTCCTCACGTATCACGGGTTCGCCCATGCCATCCTCCGCGAGTACGGCGCCCTCGTCGGCGTCGACCGAGACGCCCCGGTGGCCTCGACCGGGTGGACCCGGCAGCTGCTCACCGACGCTCTGGGAGCGGCACCGCGGCCCGAACTGGACCTCACGGCCCGATCGCACCGCGTCCGAGACCTGGCCGGACTGGCCTCACGCCTGGGCGACCATCTCCGAACGCCCGCCGATCTCCTCGACGCGCCGGACGATTCGCCGGCGACGGCGCGTCGTCTCGACCTCGCCCGGGCCCTCGAGCTGTACGCCGAACGCAAGCGATCACTCGGCATCGTGGACTACGGGGACCTCGTCCTCCTCTCCCACCGCCTGGTCACCGACCACCCCTCGATCGCCGAGCGGCTCCGATCCCGGTACCGGGTCGTGCTCCTCGACGAGTACCAGGACACCAACCCCGGCCAACGCGAGCTGCTGCGGGTCGTCTTCGGAGGCGGCTTCCCGGTGACCGCCGTCGGTGATCCCGATCAGACCATCTACGAGTGGCGGGGGGCCTCGCTGGAGAACTTCGGCCGGTTCGGGGTCCACTTCCCCGATGCCGACGGCGTGCCAGCGGCCACGGTCCAGCTGACGGTCAACCGACGGTCCGGGGCCGACATCGTCGACGTCGCGGAGCGGGTTCGCCGCCAGATCGGAGGCGGCGGCGTCGACGGGCTGCGTCCACTCGACGACGCCGACCCCGGCGGGATCGAGGTGGCGCGGCTGCGAACGGCCCCCGACGAGGCCGAATGGATCGCCGAGCGCGTCGTCCGTCTCCACGAGGAGGAAGAGCACGCGTGGAGGGACATCGGGATCCTGTTCCGGCGCCACCGTCAGATCGCCCTCGTTCGCGAAGCCCTCGAACGTCGCGGCGTCCCCGTCGAGGTGGCGGCTCTCGGCGGCCTGCTCGACGTGCCCGAGGTCGCCGACCTCCACGCGTGGCTGCGGGTCCTCGGCCGTCCCGACGACGCCCCCGCCTTCGCCCGCATCGTGCTCGGCGCCGGGTACCGGCTGGGACTCGGCGACCTCGCCCCGGTGGCCGCGTGGGTCCGGTCGCGGCGCCGCCGCGACCACGACACGGAGGGCGTCGGCATCGCCGTGCTCGAGGCGGTCGATCGACTGGAGGAGCTCGACGACCTGCGGCCGGAGGCGACGCGGCGCCTCCGGCGATTCCGCGACAGCTACCGGCGACTGCTCGGTGCCGCCCAGAGCCTCGGACTCGCCGAGCTCTGCCGGGTCGTGCTCGACGAAACGGGCGCGTGGCTCGAGGTCGAAGCCCTCGACGATGCCGCCCGGTTGTCGGCACGCCTCAATCTGTATCGCTTCTTGGACCTCGCCGAGGCCTGGAGCCCGCTCGAGGGGGTTCCGTCGCTCGAAGCCTTCCTGGACCACCTCGACCTGCTCGACGAGGACGACGCCGCCGAGGAGCTCGACACGGCCTCCGTCGGCGGCGAGGACGCGGTCGCCATGCTGACGGTGCATCGTTCGAAGGGTCTGGAGTGGCCCGCCGTCGTCCTCCCGGCGCTGGCACATTCGATCTTCCCGTCCACGTACGGAACGCTCCCGGACCCCGTCGAGCAGCCCGGCCACCTCCCCGTCGCGCTGCGTCTCGACGCCGAGTGGGCCGATCCATTGCCCGACGACGAGAAGGAGCGGAAGTCGATCCTGCGGGAGTCGCGGGACGCCCAGGAGTGGCGAACGGCATATGTGGCGGTCACCCGGGCCCAGCGGCTGCTCGTGGCGACGTCGGCCCACTGGTACAGCGAGCGGAGGTCGCGAGACCCGAGCCTCCTGCAGACGATCATCCGCGACCACCCGAGCGCCCGGATCGAGGCATGGGTCGACGATCCCGGCGACCCGCCCGAGATGCTGCGGCTTCCCCCCGACGACCCGGCGTCTGCCGATCCCCTGCCCGGAGGATGGCGCGCCGTCATCGGCGACGCCCTCACCGATCCCGATCACGCCCGGTCGGTCGCCCGCGGCCTGGACGTCGCCGCCGCATACGATGCCCAGATGGAGCAGCTGCGGATCACCCTCACCGGCCTCCCCGAGCCGGTCGAGGCCGAGCCCGAGGACGCAGGGTTCCGCACCTCGGTGACCGGGTTGGTGACGTATGCGAACTGCCCGAAGCGGTTCTACTGGAGCGAGGTCGACCGGCTGCCCCGCCGACCGTCTGCCGCGATGCGGCGTGGCGTCGACCTCCATCGACGGATCGAGCTCCACAACCGCGGCTCGATGGCACTCGAGGAGGCCGGCGACGACTTCTACGACGCCCCCGATGCCCCGACCGCCTCCGAGGTCGAGTCCGGCTTCACCGCGTTCAGCGCGTCGCGCTTCGCCGCCGACCGGCCGCGGCTCGTCGAAGCACCCTTCGAGCTCGTCGTGGACGACGCCCGCATCTCGGGTCGCATCGACGCGGTGTACGAGCCGGAACCGGGCTTCTGGGAGGTCATCGACTTCAAGAGCGGACGAGCGCGGGAGTCGGGGCCGAACCGGGTGCAGCTCCAGGCCTACGCCCTTGCCGCGACGGAGGCGGGATTCACACCCGAGCCACCCGAGCGCCTCCGCGTCGCCTTCGTCTACCTCGGCGACGGGCTGAAAGAGGTCGGCGAGGACGTCGACGACGGCTGGCTCGACGAAGCCCGAGGCGAGATCCGGCGTCTCGTGGGTGACGCTGCCGCAGAACGGTTCACTCCGACGCCCTCGGAGGCGTGCCGATCCTGCGACTTCAGCCGCTTCTGCGCCGAGGGATCGGCCTGGCTCGAGGCCTGATCCTCAGAGGACCCGGCCGTCGAGCGCGTCGAGGACGATCGTGACCGGACCATCGTTCTCGAGACGGACCGACATGTGGGCCCCGAACCGGCCCGTCGCACAGCGGATGCCGGCCGCCGTGATCCGTTCCGACGCCCAGGCGACGAGAGGCTCGGCCACGCTCGGGTCTGCGGCACCGACGAACGACGGGCGACGGCCCTTCCCGACGTCTGCGAGCAGCGTGAACTGGCTCACGAGGAGGATGGCGCCGCGGACGTCGACGACGGAGCGATTCATCCGGCCCTCGTCGTCGGGAAAGATGCGGAGCCCGACGACCTTGTCGACGATGGCCGCGGCGTCGGCCTCACCGTCGCCGACGGCGACGCCGAGGAGGACGAGAAGACCACCGTCGATGGCGCCCACGGACTCGCCGTCGACGACGACCGATGCCGACGCCACCCGCTGCACGACGGCGCGCACGGTCAGGTCCTGCGGTGAGGCGCGGCGTCATCGGGCACGGGCAACGGAGGCGCCAGCATGCGGAAGGCGATCGGTGAGACCACGGCGGACACGGCCACGAGCATGATCGCTCCCGCCCGCTGGCCGGTGCTCAGCAGCTCGAGCGAGAGTCCGAGGTCTGCGAGCGCGATGATCACGCTCAGCTGACCGGCGAGCAGCATCCCCGAGGCGATGGCCTCACGAAGCGAGAACCGCCGGAAGACGAGCAGGAGCGACGGCAACAGCTTCACGGCGAACGCCACACCGATGATCGTCAGCGCCTCGCCGAGCACCGCCGGGTCGGACAACTCGTCGAGCGGGAACTCGATCCCGACATTGATGAAGAAGACCGGGATGAAGAACCCGTAGGAGAACCCGTTGAGCTGCTCCTCGAGCGGCCCGGGATCCCGGAACACGAAGGTGAACATCGCGCCGGCGAGGAAGGCTCCGAGGATGGCCTCGATCTCGAGGAGCGCCGAGATCCCCACGAACACGAACAGCAGGGCGAGCGTGGCCCTCGTGCCCATCTCCTGGGGGTCGTCCGCCCGGAACCAGCGCTCGAACCGCTCGGGGAACCACCACGCGGCCCGGCGCAGCAGGCCGAGGATCACGAGGAGCGCCGCGATGAGCGCCGGGACCGACAGGAGCCGGGGCCCGAGGCCGCCGCTCTCGATGACCACGCTCTGGACGACGATCCCGATCAGGCTGAGAACCTCGGCGAAGACGGCGGTGATCAGCACGAGCTGGCCGAGGCTGGTCGAAGCGCGTCGCGTCTCACGGAGCGCCGGCACCACGAGGCCGAGTGCGGCCGCCGAGAGCAGGAAGGCCAGGAACAGCCGATCGTCGGCGGAGTCCGTCTCGAGGAAGCCGGTCCCGACCCAGCCGGCGCCCAGGAACAGGCCGAACAGCACCAGGCCGGTGGCGAGCCGCCTCGGGCCCTGCCGCTCGAGGCGGGTGAAATCGATCTCGAACCCGGCCAGGAACATGAGCAGGAACAGGCCGAACTCGGCGAGGAAGCCGAGGAGCTCCTCGCCCGGCTCGATGATGCCGAGGACCGGGCCGACGAGCACCCCGAAGAGGATCTCGAGCACGATGGCGGGCACGCTGATGCGCCCGGCGATGAGCGGGAGCACGAAGGCGGCCGCCGCGATGAGGATGATCGAGACCGGCGTCGCGATCCCGTGCTGACCGCCTGCCGCCTCGGCGGCAGCGAGAACCGGCGTCATGTCTGCACGGGGACGACGAGCACCGACGCCGGGGTACGGCTCAGCAACAGGCCGACGATCCCTGGCCGGAGGAGGCCCGCGCGCCGCTCCGGCATGCCGACCACGACGAGGTCGCCGCGATCGGCCGACTCCTGCAGGATGCGCACGGGGTTGCCCTGCCGCAGACGCCGGCGCACCTGAACACCCTGGACGGCTGCCTCCTCGCGGAGACGGATCAACGATCGGAGAGCGGCATCTCGCCCGTCGGTCCCGGCGATGAACACGGGCGGCACGGCGGCGACCCCGGTCAGCTCGGCCTTCCCGTACGACGCCAGGTCGATGGCGGCCCGCGCCGCCGCCCACCCCGGTGCCGAGTCCCTGGCCGGGGCGACGATCTGCTCATAGGGGTGGGTGCCCCGGGAGAACAGCACCGGCCTGCCGAGACTCTGGACCATGCGGAGCGCCGAGACCGAACGCACCCTCCGCAGCATGCCGCCACCGGGTGCCGGGAGCACCACGACGCCGGCGCTCTCGTCGGCGACCACCCCGGGGAGGGCCTTCATCGGCGGCCCGGCGACGGGGCGCATCCGAACCTCGACGCCTTCTGCGCGGGCCTCGATCTCCTCGAGCATCGACTCGATCTCGGCCGCCTCCCTGTCGTCTCGGATCGTGTCCAGTTTGCGGTGCACGAGCAGGAGCGAGGTCGCCTGGCTGTTGCGCGTCAGGCTGATCGCCTCGGCGATCGGGCCGTCGAGGTCGGACCTGCCCGTGAGCACGACGGTCACCCGCTTGCCCCAATCGAGGGGGAACCGCGCCTCCCCGGCGGTGAACGTCCGCACGAGAAGAGGGAAGTCGGCAGCGGCGCCGACCACGGTGACGAGGTCGCCCGTCTCGAGGATGGTGTTGCCGTGGGGGACGATGAGGCGGTCGTCGCGAAGGATCGCCGCGACCAGCCAGCTCTGCGACGCCAGGTCCCGCAGCGACTGGCCGCGCACCGGGCTGTCGGGGGCGATCTCGAACTCGATGGCCTCGGCGCGTCCGTGGGCGAACGCGGTCGACGAGACCCGTCGGGGCTCCAGGCTCAGCTCGAGTTGGCGAGCCGCCAGGCTCGCCGGCGAGAACGCCGGGACCTGGATCGCCCGGTAATCGGGCAGGCGATCGGGGCTGGCGGCCGCGGCGGCGACCCGGAGCAGTCCGTAGTCGCGAGCGAGGGAGCAGACCTCGAGGTTGACGTCGTCGTCGTACGTGGCCGCGACGAGGGCATCGGCATCGGCGATGCCGGCCCGCTCGAGGACGACACGGCTCGAGCCGTCGCCCTGGAGGGTGACCACCGGACGCACCTTCTCGGCCAGCGCCAGCCGCTCCGCATCGATGTCGATGACGACGACCTCCCAGATGTCACCGAGACGGCGGAGGAGCGCGCGGGCGGCACCGCCCGACCCGACGACGATGGCCTTCACGGTGTCTCCCTCCCCTGGCATAGACGCCGTCGGGACATTATGCCGAAGCTCACACGCTGAAGCGGACCACGATGACGTCACCCTCGGCGACGACGTAGTCCTTGCCCTCGAGCCGCACGATGCCCGACGCCTTGGCGGGGTCCCATCCGCCGGCCTCGAGCACTGCGTCGATGGGTGCCACCTCGGCCCGGATGAACCCGCGCTCGAGATCGCTGTGGATCTTCCCGGCGGCCTCGCGCGCCGACGCCCCGCGGCGCACCGTCCAGGCGTGGGACTCCTTCGGGCCCACGGTGTAGAACGAGAGCAGCCCGAGCGCGTCGTAGGTCGCCCGGACCATCGTCGCCAGGGCTCCCTCGCCGAGGCCGAGACCCTCGAAGAGCTCGACACGGTCCTCGGGATCGAGCGCAGCCGCCTCCTCCTCGATCGCCGCCGACAGCACGACGACCGTGTCCCCGTCGGGAACGACGGCGGTCACGGCGTCGCGCAGTGCGTTGCCGTCGTCGGCGTCCTCGGCGACGTTCACCACCCACACGGCAGGCTTGGTCGTCAACGGGGCGAGGTCCCGGAAGGCGGCCAGTTCCTCCTCCGACCACGACGCCGTGCGGAGGGCCCGCCCGTCCTCGAGCAGTGCGGTCGCCGCCGCCACGGCCGTGGCGGCCCGCTTCTTCGACGTGTCGGCGGTGGCCTCCTTGGCGATCCGGTCGCGCTTGCGGCCGAACACCTCGGCGTCGGCCAGCGCCAGTTCGAGCAGGAGCGTCTCGGCCTGCTCGACGGGGTCGAGACCGGAATCGTCACTCGGCACGGCATCGTCCACGAACGACCGAAGCACGACCGCGAGCGCGTCCATCTCCCTGAGACGGCCGAGGAACTGGGCACCGAGCCCCGACCCGCCGGGTCCGGTCATCGCCGGGAGATCGAGGAGATCGAGGGTGGCATGGACGGTCTTGCGCGACTCCTCGACCTCGGCAGCCCGATCCAGCTGCACGTCCGGAACCCGTGCGACCCCGATGTTCGGCTCGGTCGTCGACATGGGATGGGCCGCCGTGGGCGCGCCAAGACCGGTCAACGCGTTGAAGAGGGTGGTCTTCCCGACGTTGGGGAGCCCGACGATGCCGACACGTGCCACGAGGCGGGGATGGTAGCGAGGGCCGTTCGGCCACTTGTCCGCAAGGCTCTCGCGAGCGAGGATCGCTGGGTGCTCGAACTGACCGATCTCCACAAGCGGTACGGGGAGGTCGTCGCCCTCGACGGTGCATCGCTCCGGGCCGAGCGCGGCCGGATCCTCGGCTTCCTGGGCCCCAACGGCGCAGGGAAGACGACCGCGATGCGGTCGGTCTTCGGTCTCGTCGCCCTCGACGATGGCACCGCCCGATGGGATGGCGCGACCATCGACGCACCGCAGCGGCTCCGATTCGGGTACATGCCGGAGCAGCGCGGGCTCTACCCCAAGATGCGGGTCCTCGACCAGCTCACGTTCTTCGGCTCGATCCACGGCATGACCCGCCAAGATGCCAAGGCCTCCGCCGGAGCGCTCCTCGATGAGCTCGGCCTGGCCGATCGCGCCGACGACCGGGTCGAGAACCTCTCCCACGGCAATCAGCAGCGGGTCCAGCTCGCCGCCGCCCTCCTCCATCACCCCGACCTCCTCGTGCTCGACGAGCCGTTCTCGGGCCTCGACCCGATGGGCGCCGACCGGCTGGCCGAGATCATCCGCGAACGCGCAACGGCCGGCACGGCCGTCGTGTTCTCGAGCCATCAACTGGATCTCGTCGAGGACGTCTGCCAGGACGTGGCGGTGATCGATCGCGGCCGCATCGTCCTGGGCGGCACCCTCGCCGTCCTGCGGGACGC